>CAZCVS010000368.1:0-3564 GCA_964501845.1 uncultured Iamiaceae bacterium | reverse complement strand
TTCGCCCACATGCCGCTGCTCGTCAACGAGCAGCGCAAGAAGCTGTCCAAGCGCCGCGACGACGTGTCGATGGCCGACTACCGCGACCGGGGGTACCTGCCCGAGGCGATGGTCAACTACCTGGCTCTCCTCGGCTGGGGCCCGGCCGACGGCGTCGAGGTCCGGCCCGTCGGCGAGATCGTGGTGCAGTACCGGCTCGAAGACGTCAACGCTGCGCCCGCCTTCTTCGACCAGAAGAAGCTCTCGTTCGTCAACGCCGAGAAGATCCGGGCGCTGAGCACCGACGAGTTCATCGAGCGGTCCCGTCCCTTCCTCACCTTGGGCGAGCCCGCGGTCGACGCCCTCCGGTCACTGGCCACCGAGGTCCAGGAGCGGGTCCGCACGCTCGTCGAGGTCGAGCCCATGATCGAGTTCCTCGTGGTCGACGAGCCCACGGTCGACGAGGCGTCGTGGACCAAGGCCGTCACCAAGGGCAAGGCCGTGCCCGAGATGCTCGCGGCGACCGTGGCTCGCCTCGACGCCATCGGTGCCGACGGCTGGGTGCCCGAGCAGATCGAAGCGGCGGTCCGCTCCGCCGCGGTCGACGCCGGCATCGTCAACGCCGAGGGCGAACCGCAGCTGTCGAAGGCGCAGGGCCCCGTCCGCGTCGCCATCAGCGGTCGCACCGTCGGCCCGCCGCTGTGGGAGTCGCTCGCCGTCCTCGGCCGCGACCGCACGCTCGCCCGGCTCCGGGCGATGCAGGCCAAGCTCCCCTGACCATGGCATCTACCGACCACGACGAGCCGGCGGCGCCGAAGGCTCGCTGGGGCCGGCGCACGCTGTGGATCTCCGGCGCCCTGGTCGGCGCGGTGGTGCTCTACGTCGGCATCACCTTCGTCCAGGTCTGGCAGGCCAGCCGCAGCGACGGGGCCCGCAAGGCCGACGCCATCGTCGTCCTCGGTGCCGCGCAGTACAACGGGACGCCGTCGCCAGCGCTCCGCAACCGCCTCGACCACGCCCTCGAGCTGTACGAGCAGGGGCTGGCCCCGCTCATCGTGGTCACCGGCGGGCGCCAGGAGGGGGACCGGTTCACCGAGGCCACCGTCGGCTACAACCACCTGCGCGACCGCGGGGTGCCCGACGAGGCCATCCGCAAGGAGGTGCAGGGCCACACCACCTACGAGTCGCTGGCCGCCACCGCCCGGTTCCTGCGCACCGAGGGCATCGACGATGTGATCTTGGTGTCGGGCCCGGCCACCGCCAAGCGGCTGGCGGGCATCTCGGGGGACATCGGCCTCAACGCGGCCATCTCACCGTCGGACGGCACCCCGTCGCTCCGCTCGCTGATCAAGGAGACCGCGGCGGTGTCGGCCGGGCGGCTGATCGGGTACCGGCGCCTGGATCGCTTCGACGCCTGAGGGCCGTGCTCGGCCGCGGGGTCGATCGGTAGCATGCGCCGGTGACCACCTCTCCCGAGCATGCCGTCCGCCGCTACCTCGCCTGGATCGACGATCCGGCCTCCGCCGTGGATCAGGAGGCCGTCGATGCCGCCGAGGCCGCCTTCGCCGCCGCCACCGACCCGATCGCCAAGCTCCACGCCGCTGCCGCGCGGGAGCGGGCCGCGTCGGCCGACGTCGCCGCCATCGAGCACGACTTCGTCGTCCACGCCAAGGCGTACGCCGATGCCGAGCAGATCCCGGCATCGGCCTTCGAGGCGCTGGGGGTGGGCATCGACGTGCTGAAGCAGGCGGGCTTCGCTGTGGGCAGCCCTCGCGGCCGACGGCCCACGACCTCGTCGTCGCCGGCGCCGATCCGGTCGTCGGGTGCGCCCCGGGCGCCGCAGGTCTCGGTGGCCACCATCAAGTCCGTCGCCGTCCAGATGCCCAAGCAGTTCACGCTCGGTCAGCTGGCCGACAAGGCGGGCGGCGGCTCGCCGGTCACCGTGCGCAAGGCGGTCGACGAGCTCATCGCGGAGGGTCGGGCGGCGAAGCTCGGCCCAGCCCCCGATCACCAGGGTCCGGGCCGAGCCCCCACGCTCTACGAGCTCACCTGAGCCCCGGTCAGGGCTTCGCGGCGATCTGCTCCAGCAGGGCCACGATCCGCTCCTCGTTGGTGGGCTCGACCTCGGGCTCCTCGCCCCGGTTGCGCCGCTCCTTGAGGTGGTTCATCGGGACCACGACGATGAAGTAGATGACCGCGGCGGTGATCACGAACCCGATGACCGCGCTGAGGAAGCCGCCGACGTCGAACACCACGTCGTTGATCGAGAACGTCCCGCCGTCGACGCCGCCGCCGCCGATCAGGGTGAGAAGGGGCTTGATGAACGAGGCAGTGAACTGGCTGATCACCGTGGCGAACGCGGCGCCGATCACGATGCCGACGGCGAGATCGACGACGTTGCCCTGCATGATGAACTTCTTGAAGCCTTCGAGCATGGATGCACCTCGGGGGTAGGGGAGAACCGCCGTCGGGCGACGGCGCCCCGCATCATGGCGCGCGCAGGTGCTGGTGAACAGGGATTCCTGGCGGAACGTCCGGGGTGGCCGTCGGTCGGCGACGGGACAGGCTGGCCGGATCGAGGCTGCCGGTGAGGCTCAGGACTCCCGCATGCGCTTGCTGAGCGCGTTGAGGCGCTCCTTCTCGTGCGGGGTCAGCGAGTCGATGCCGCCCGCGCTGATCCGGTCGAGGAGGACGTCGAGCTCGGCCTGCTCGAGCGGCGTCGGCCCCCCGGTGGGCGCTGCTCCCCACGGACCCGACACGACGGAGCTGCCGCTGGGGCCCTTGGCCGCGGGCTTGCCCCGGCTGCGGCCCTTGCCGAACCGCTTGGGCTTCGGGCGGGCCGAGCCGACCTCTCCGTAGGGCGAGACCGGCCCCCCGCTCAGGGCCTTGATCCGGGGGATCCACTCGAACTCGGCGAGCAGGCCCCGCTGGGCGGCGCCGAAGCAGCCGACGACGATCACCAGCGCCCCGAGGGTGAGCTGGGCCCAGGCGCGGGCCCCGATGAGCTGCAGCGCCTGCATGGCCACGAAGGCCGCGGCGATGGCCCACGCGGGGATGCCGAAGAAGAACCGGGCGTTCGGGTGGTCGAGCGCGAACACGCAGAGGAGGGCGACCGAGAGGAGCGAGACGCCATACGAGTACGCCTCCCAGTTGCCGTTGCCGATCGGACCGCTCGATTCGTTGGCGACGTTGAGCAGGGTGACGACCGCAGCCGGGATCACCGTCATCGCCAGCAGCAGCCAGGCGTGGGGCTTGCGGCCGGTCTGGTCCTCGACCTGGTTGCCGATCCACCAGAAGAACGCCAGTCCGATGAGGACCCAGATGTCCGGCGGGTTGACCAGAGGCCAGGTCGCGACCCGCCAGACCTCGCCCGCTCGGACGAGGGACGAGACGTACGCCCCGTAGAAGACGGTCGCCGGGTCGATGGCGTAGAGGAGCATCGAGGCCAGACCGAGGGCGACGACGATGTTCGTCGTCGTCATGTCGATGCTTCCGAGCTTGAACCACCCGTCGCGTTCACGAGGCTCAGGGAGGGAGAACGCGTACCGGCCGGACATGGAGCCGAGGTTAGCGGTGGACCCCTCC
>CAZCVS010000367.1:0-3566 GCA_964501845.1 uncultured Iamiaceae bacterium | reverse complement strand
GTTCCATCATCGTCCGCCAGCGCGGCACCCACTTCCACGCCGGCGAGAACGTCGGGCGCGGCGGCGACGACACCCTGTTCGCCACCATCGACGGCCAGGTCAAGTTCGGCCGCCGCGGCGGCCGCAAGCTCGTCGACGTCCTCCCCGAGGGCTGACCCGCAGACGACCTCGTCGCCACCAGATCTGAGAGCGCCCGGACCTACGGTCCGGGCGCTCTTCGTTTGGGGTTTCGAGCGGAGCGAGCTCGGGGGAGCCCGAGGGGGCAGAGCCTGCGGAGCCCCCTCGGTCGAAGGGGTGCGACGCAGTCGTGCCACTGAGCGAAGACGGCGCCGTCAGGCCGTCCTCAAGTTCGAGGAACGGAGCGAGCGCCAGCGAACGAGTGACGAGACATCAGGCCGTTCTCGGGAGGCGGCGTTCGTCCCAGCCGAGGTGGTCCATGGCGGCCCGGTGGGCGAAGCGGTCGGTCATGCCGGAGACGTAGCGGACCGCGGCGGCGGTGGCGTCGGGCGAGCCGGGCACCAGGGTCTGGCCGTCGGGCAGATGGGAGGGGTGGGTCAGGTAGAACTCCGCGAGGCTGGCGATGAGCCGAGCGGACAGATCTGCCTGGGCGACGGATTCGGGCCGCAGGTAGATCCGCTCGTAGTTGAACGCCCGGAACGCGGCCAGGGCATCGGCCTCGGCCGGACGCAGGCCCACGCAGCCGGTGTCGCCGATGGTCTCGACCATCGCGGTGATGAACCTGTGGAGCTGGGTGCGCCGGTCCGCGCCGACGATCTCGGCCACCTCGGGCGGCAGGTCGGCGGGGGACACGACGCCGGCGTCGACCGCATCCTCGAAGTCGTGGCACACGTACGCGATGCGGTCGGCCCACGCCACCACCTCGCCCTCGGGCGTGCGAGGAGCGGGGCGGTTCCAGGAGTGGTTGCGGATGGCGTCGAGCGTCTGGCTGCAGAGGTTCAGGGGCTCCAGCACCACGTCAGCGCCGTAGACGGCGTGGTGGTACCCGCCCTCGACGAAGGGCGACAGGGCACCCTCGGAGGCGTGACCCGCCGGGCCGTGTCCGCAGTCGTGCCCGGTGGCCGCCGCGGCGGTGAGGGCGACGTTGAGGCCGGTCGGGCGGGCGATGGACACCGCGACCTGGCAGACCTCGATGGCGTGCGTGAGGCGGGTGCGGAGGTGATCATCCTCCGGGGCCACGAACACCTGGCACTTGCCCGCCAGGCGGCGGAACGCCTTCGAGTGGTGGATTCGGTCCAGGTCCCGTTCGAAGCAGGTCCGGTACCGGTCCGGCTCCTCGGCGACGGCCCGGTCGCCCGCGCCGATGGCCAGGGTGGCGTGGGGAGCGAGGGTCTGGCCCTCACGGTCCTCGCGCTCGGTGCGCCCAGCCAGCACGGAGCCCGGCTCGCCGACTGGGATGGGAGCGTGGGCGACAGCGAGGTCAGAGGGGGAGAGCTGCGACATGATCCCCCACGATACGGAGCGGGTCTGACAGTGCCGCGGACCGATCGGCCAGACGCGGTCGCTCCGACGGGCCCGGTCGAGGTTTCGGAGCCCCTGACCAGGGGTTGGACGCCGGTTCGGTGACCGTCGGCCGCGGATGTGGGCCGTCCGGACGATTTGGCTCATGACCAGCGGCTCAACTGCCGATAGTCCCAAGGTGGAACCTCGTCTCGGGCTGCCCCGACACCAGCCCCATCCTCTATGGATCAACCGAGCTCGCGCCAAGGCCCGCTCGAACCGGGGCGCCGCCATCGTCGAGGCCGCCTTCATCACGCCGGTGTTCTTCGCCCTCATCCTCGGCATCTTCGAGGCCGGGCTGTACATGAAGGACTACCTGGCCGTCTCGAACTCGGTGCGCGCCGGGGCCCGATCCGCAAGTGCCTCCGGGGCGAACTCAAAGGCCGACATGTACACGATCATCGACATCGCGAACGAGACGGCGGCCCTGTCCGGCAACCAGATCGAGTACGTCGTGATCTACAAGGCAACGGGCCCGGGCGCCGGACCCACCGACGTGGGCGGGCCTGACGACGTCGGCTGCAAGTCGGGTGTGCCCGTCGCCGGGGTGTGCAACGTCTACCGCTACGCGGACTTCGAAAAGGCGCGCGAGCAGGCCAAGGAGGAGAACGCCCAGGCCGCGGCGGTCACGGCCGGCATCGCCCGGACGCTCAACACCGACAAGATCTGGTTCGGCTGCGTCACCAGCGGTCCTCACGCCGATCTGTCGCCGGACCGCTTCTGGTGCCCGGGCACTCGGAAGGACGCCCGATCCGACAACAACCGCGCCGGGCCCGACTACGTCGGTGTGTGGATGAAGGTCGACCACCGGTGGGTGACCCGCATGTTCGGCACCGCCACCACGATGACCGACCAGTCGGTCATCCAGATCGAGCCGAGGTCCGAATGATCCCCCCCGCCTCCCGCCGACCACCGCAGCTCGGGTCTCGTCGCGCCGAGGACGGTGCGGCCCTGGTGGAGTTCGCCTTCGTCGCGATGTTCCTGCTCGCCTTGGTCGCCGGCACGTTTGACTACGGCTTCGCCTGGCGCGCCGGCCTCGCGGTGAACGAAGCCGCCCGAGCCGGTGCCCGCGTCGGTTCCAGCCAGTCGTTGAGCAGGGGCGCCGACTACTACGCCCTCAACGGCGTACGAGCCACCCTGGTGGCTTCCGGCGCGATCGGCCAGGTCGAGAAGGTCGTCGTGTTCAAGTCGACCACCCTCAACGGCCGGGTCCCCGCCAGTTGCCTGACCACGCCCGCGTCGGGACTGTGCAACGTGCTCACCGGCGCGCAGCTCCAAGCGCTCACCCTCACCAGCTTCGACCTGGTCATCTCCCCGAACCCGACGGTGGCGCCCACCGGAACGGGCTGCTTGAAGGCGTCCGCGGCCCAGCGGGCCGGGTGGTGCCCGAACGCCCGGAGCAACAGCCAGGAGGCGGGCGCGGGCGCTGACTACTACGGCGTGTACGTCCAGCTGAAGTACCCGCGGAAGTTCGCCGCGTTCGGAAGCTCCATCCAGGTGACCCGCACCGCTGTCATGCGCCTCGAGCCCGTCGGGTTCGGGGCCTGAAAGGACGCCTCTCGTGCTGTTCAACCACCACGCCAACGCCACCCCCGCCCAGCTGCGCCGAGTCCGTGGCCAGCACGGCTACGTGATGGTGATGTTCGCGCTCCTCCTCGTCCCGCTGCTGCTGATGGCCGGACTCGCGGTCGACGTGGGCCACTGGTACAGCCGCACGTCCGACATGCGCCGTGCCGCCGACGCTGCCGCGCTCGCGGGTGTGGTCTGGCTCCCGGACGAGGCTGCGGCGCGCACAGCCGCGCTCGCGGCTGCGGCCCGCAACGGCTTCGTCCCGTCGAGCACCGTCTCCATCACGGTGACGGCGAGCACGCAGTCCGAGCGCCGGCTGAAGGTGACCATCCGAGACCGCCAGGTCGGCAGCTTCTTCTACACCTCCCTCGGAGGAAAGAACCTGGACCTGACCCGCACCTCGTTCGCGGAGTACGTCCTCGCTGTCCCGATGGGCAGTCCACGCAACTTCTTCGGCACCGGCACGCTGCTGGCGAACT
>CAZCVS010000366.1:0-3566 GCA_964501845.1 uncultured Iamiaceae bacterium | reverse complement strand
CAGGTCGCGGGCGTTGCGGGCGATGGCCGCGGCGACCTCGTCGGGATCAGGCACCCGCCGAGGTTACCGAGCGCCCGTCCGGGTGGCTGCGGTCACTTTGATGATATGGCTGGTGCAGTCTGATGATCGTGCGTTACACTGCACTGACCGGTACAGCACAGTGAACCGTGGGCCGAGGGACAGGGCTGGCTGATCCACGGAAGTCGTTGCACGGAAGACGGATCAGCCATGGCCATCGCCCTCGCCCTCAGCGCCGCCCTCGCCTACGGATCGGCCGATTTCGTCGGCGGTCTCGCCGCTCGGCGCACCTCGCCGCTGGTCACCGCCTTCGGCGCCCAGGTGACCGGGCTGGTCGTCCTGCTCGTCGCCATGCCGTTCCTCGGCCCGGCCTCGTTCACGGGTCGCGACCTGGCGTTCGGTGCGGCCGCCGGGGTGTTCGGCGGTGCCGGCATCGTCTTGCTGTACCGCGCCCTCGCCGCCGGGCCCATGAGCGTCGTCGCCCCGACCACCGCCCTCGCCGCGTCCGTCGTACCGATCCTGGCCGGCGTCGTGCTGGGGGAGCGCCCCGGGCCCCTCGCCTTCGTCGGCATCGCGGTGTCGCTCGTGGCGGTCGTGCTCATCACCCGGGAGCGGGTGAGTGAGCACCACGTTCCCGCCGGTCGCCAGGTCCTCGCCCTGGCGTTGGGCGGCGGCGCCATCTTCGGGATGTTCTTCGTGCTCCTGCACCAGACCGGCGACGAGGCTGGCCTCTGGCCGCTCCTCGCCGCCCGGCTTGCTTCGGTGCCCCTGATCGCCGTCCTCGTGGCCCGGCAGGTCGGCTTCGGGTCCTTCGGGGTCCCCCGCTTGACCCGCCCGGTGATCATCAGCGGCACCCTCGACATGGGCGCCAACATCTGCTACCTGATCGCCCTGCGCCACGGGATGCTGTCGGTGGTCGCCGCCCTGACCGGTCTCTACCCGGCATCGACGATCCTCCTCGCCCAGTCCCACCTGCGTGAGCGCCTGCACGCCCCGCAGGTGGTCGGCCTCGGCGTCGCCGCCTGTGCCGCGGTCATGATCGCCCTCTGAACCGGGGCGTCGCGAACGCTGGACACCCGGGCCGCGAACCGTTCTCGTCGTCGAACGACTCCTCTGGGAAGCAGGTCAGCGACGCGAACCGAGGCGTACCGCTCTTGTCCTCGAACGACTTGTCTGGCGAGCAGTCCAGCGACAAGAACCGATGCGATCTCAGCTGAAGAGGTCGCGGCGGGGCTCGTCGGTGTAGATCGGGTCGCGGCCCTCGGCGAAGGCGCGCATGGCCTCGGGCAGGTTGGCGGTGAAGCCCATCATCAGCTGGTTGCGGTCCTCGAGCTCCTGGGCGGCCGCGAGGCTGGCGATCTCGAGGTTGGCCCAGATCGTGCTCTTGGTCATGGCCAGGCCGTAGGCGCTGTAGGCCGCCATCCGGCCCGCCGTCTCCAGCGCCACGTCGAGGAGGTCGCCGGCGGGGAGGACTCGTGAGACCAGGCCCATCCGCAGGGCTTCGTCGGCATCGATCACCCGGCCGGTCATCAGCAGGTCGTTGCTGTGGGCGGCGCCGATGAGGCGGGGGAGCAGCCACGACGCGCCCATCTCCGTGCTGCTGAGCCCGTTGACGATGCCCGTCGCGTTGAACCGGACGCCCTCGGCGGCGAAGCGCAGCTCGGCGCCGAGCGTGAGGCACATGCCGCCGCCGTACGCGTCGCCGTTCACCGCGGCGATGACGGGCTGGGGGAGCGAGCGCATCAGCGGCGTGAGCCGGGAGTACACGTGCATCGACCGCTGGGCGATCTGGCCGACCTGGAGCCCGTCGATGCCGGGCACGGCGCCATGGTCCTTCAGGTCGAGGCCCGAGCAGAAGGCCCGGCCGGCGCCGGTCAGCACGATGACCCGGCAGGCGTTGTCGGCCCGGATGGCTTCGAGGACCTCGGCCAGCTCCAGCACCAGCTCGATCGACATGGCGTTGAGCCGCTCGGGCCGGTTCAGCGTCACGACGGTCACGTGCGGGTCCGGCTTGTCGACGAGCACTACGGACATCTTCAGGACCTCTCCAGCTGACGCAAGGAACGAGAACGTGTTCTACTCCGGTTTCCCCCGGCGGTCTCGCTGCGCCACACGATGCCGGTCTCGCTGATCTCGTGCGAGCGACCTGATCGACGTGATCGTGCCGGCGGGATCGGGGTTCGGGGGCGACCGGTAGGCTCGCCGCTCGTGTCCGACGCCTCCACGCCCGAGCCCACTCCCGTCCCGTCTGTCGCGGTGCCGGGGCCGGCGCAGGAGATCGACGTCGACCTCGCCGCGTTCCTGCCCGAGGGGGTCGAGCTGGGCGAGCCCGACGCCGCGCCTGCGCCCGAGCCGATCGCGGGCGCCGCGTCCGCCCCGGCCGAGCGGCCGCCCGTGGACCTGGAGGCGCTGAGCCAGATCGAGCGGGACCTCGATGCGGTCGACGCGGCCATCGCCGCGCTCGACTCCGGGACCTACGGGATCGATCCCGCCACCGGGCAGCCGCTCGACGACTCCTTGCTCGCCGAGGACCCCACCCGCCTCAGCTGACCCGGCTGGTTCAGGTGAACAGGCGGCCGCCTCCGGGCAGCTCGTCCGGCTCCTCGTCGTCCGCCTCATCGTCCGCCAGGGCATCGTCATCCGGCGCGTCGCCCCCGGTCTTGGCGAGCAGGTAGCCCTCGGCCCGCTCGGCGAGCGGGTACCGGTTGGCCAGTGCCTGGAACGCGGGGCCGTGGCGGCGCTCGACCAGGTGCGCGAGCTCGTGGACGATCACGTGGTCAACGACCCACGGCGGGAAGTCGGCCATGCGGTCCGAGATGCGGATGACGCCGGTGGATGGCGTGCACGACCCCCAGCGGTGGGCCTGGTTGGTGACCCAGCGGATCTCGGCGGGCACGGGCAGGTCGAACTGCTTGGCCAGCTTCTTCGCCCGGGCGGACAGATCGAGCGAGGTCGAGGTCCCGGCCTTCTCGTAGCGCCGGCGAAAGACCTCGACCAGGCGCCGCTCCTCGGCCTTGGACGACCGGGCGGGGATGCGGACCTCGAGTCGGCCGGCGACGATGCGGGCCTGGGCGGTCTTGCGGCGCTTGGCGCTGCGGATGACGTCGACCTCCACGGTGCCCGCCGTGCTCAGATGCGGTCGGCCTCGATGGCCGTCGCCGTGCCGGGGTCGATGAGGTCGAGCCGCGAGCCGATGGTCATCTGGTCGCCGGCGACCTCGAGCCAGACCGCACCGAGGTTCGACAGGCGGCCCCGGTCGGGGGCACCGAGGCGGCGCTCGATGGCGTACATGACGCCACCGTGGGTGACGGCGACGACGTCGCCGCCGGGGACCAGGCGGCCCAGGGCGACCAGCGCGACCTCGACCCGCTCCCACAGCTCGTCGTCGGACTCCCAGTCGTGGGGCCACGCGGGGAGCCCGTCGTCTGCCGGCACGAAGCCGTTCGGGTCGTCGGGGAGCAGCCCGGGGAAGGCTTCGTGGATCTCCGGTCGCGTCAGCCCCGAGAGCGATCCGGCGTCGCGCTCGCGCAGCCGGGGCTCCACCAGGA
>CAZCVS010000365.1:0-3566 GCA_964501845.1 uncultured Iamiaceae bacterium | reverse complement strand
ACGCACGCCTTGCACCCGGTGCAGGAGTCCAGGTCCACCTCGAAGCCGTACTGCTGGCCCGGTTGCGGGCCGGTGGCCGGGAGGCGGTCCTGCCAGCGTGCGGTCGGGGTCGTCCCGGCATCGTGGCGGGCGGCGAACCGCTCGACCGCGGTGAGGTCCTGCTGACGCAGGAGCCACACGTCGATCGGGGTCGGCTCGTCGGGCACCCCGACCGCACCGGGCGCGAGCAGCGTGGTCATGCGCCACCCGCGGGGGCCAGCCTGCCCGACGGCGCCGGGACCGGAGCCACCGTCGCCGGCGCCGGCCCATCGGCGTGCTCGTGGCTGCCGGCCGGTTCGACCAGCCAGCGGGCGGCCAAGGTGGCGAGCAGGCTGGCGACGCCCATCACGACGAACACCCCTTGGACGGGGAGGAACAGCAAGGCGGTGAGGAACACGATCCCGCCCACGTTCCCGTAGGCGCCCGCCATCCCGGCGATCTGGCCGCTGACCCGCTTCTTCACGAGCGGGACGATGGCGTACACGGCGCCGTTGCCGGCCTGGGCGAACAGCGACGTGACCAGCACCAGGGCGATGGCAAGGCCGAGGGGCCAGGCCTCGTTGAGGCGGGACAGGACCAGGTAGCCCACGGCAAGGCAGCCGAGCAGTGCCATCAGCCACCGACGCCGGCTGGCGACCAGATCCGAGATGAGCCCGCCGGCCGGCCGGCTCACCAGGTTCATCACCGCGAACGCCGATGCGGCGGCGCCGGCCACCGCGGTGGAGAGGCCCCACGTCACCTCGAAGAAGGTGGGGAGGAACGACACGGCGGCGAGCTCGGAGCCGAACGTGCAGGCGTAGGCGAGGGACAAGACGGCGACCGAGGAGAAGGGGTACCGCTCGTCGTCGGGGTACTCGTCCGCCCGCGCCTTGGCGTTGGTGCGGTGCACGGCGAGGAGCTGGATCCCGAGCAGGACGGCGGAGGCGGCGATGGCCAGGGCCAGCCCGACCGACGTGATGACCCCGACCTTCCAGATGCGCCAGCCGATGATGCCGAGCGCGACCGCGAGCGGGATCGACAGGGCCATCAGACCGCGGACCGCAGTGGGGCTGGTGACCTCGAGCGCCGATGCCTTCTTGGTGCGCTGGTAGGCGACCCCATCGGGGGTGTCGGCCACGGAACGGAGGTAGACGACGCCGTAGGCCGCGGCGGCCACGCCGGTCCCGGCGATGACCCACCGCCAGGCTTCGGGCCCGCCGATCACCTCCGCGATCACCGGGAGGGCGAGGGTGGCCGCGGCGGCGCCGAAGTTGCCCCACCCGCCGTAGATCCCCTCGGCGGTGCCGACCTCGGCGGGCGGGAACCACTCGGAGACCATCCGGATGCCGACCACGAAGCCGGCCCCGACCACCCCGATGAGCAGGCGGCCCACCACCAGCATCGTGAAGCTCTGCGCGGTGGCGAACACGAGGCAGGGGATGAGGGCGTAGACGAGGATGGCGGCGAACGTCCGCCGCGGCCCGAAGCGGTCCAGCAGGCTCCCGACCACGAGGCGGGCCGGCACGGTGAGGGCGAGGTTGCAGAGCCCGAGCGTGACCAGCTGGCCGGTGCTGAGTCCGAACTGCGTCCCGATGGTGGTGGCGAACGGGGCGAAGTTGAACCAGACCACGAACGTGGAGAAGAAGGCGATCCACGTGAGGTGGAGCGTCCGGGTCGGCGGGCCGGCGCGGAAGACCGATCGGAGGAGGCTGCGAGGTGATCGTGCGCCCGAGGGGACAGCGGCGAGAGGTGAGGTCATGGCGAGCATCGTCCACCCACCCGTTTTCGCGACCGTGTGCCTGGCATTACGCCATCCGAACGGCAGCCGCACGGTCCGAGACGAGCGCTGTGCGGCGCCGTTCAGCTTCCTGACACCACCGGTCCGGACGGCGTCAGCTGGCGGCGAGGCGGTAGCCACGGCGCATCACCGTCTCGATCGACCCGCCGGCCGGTCCGAGGCGCCGCCGCAGCCGCCCGACGGTCACCTCGACCGCGTGCTCGTCGCTGTCGTCTTGCCAGACCCGCTGGAGCAGGGCCGCCTTGGAGATGACCGCGCCCTGCCGCTCCGACAGGACCTCCAGCACCGACCGCTCCCGCTCGCTGAGGGATACGGGGTCCGAATCGCCGACCCGCACGAGGTTGCCCTGCAACCGGACGAGGACCTGGTCGAGCGACAGCTCGACGGCGCGGGCGTCGAACGAGCTGGCGAGCCGGGCGACCATGGCGCCGAGGCGGGGCTGCGTCGGCTCGACCCGGCCGCCGAGGCCGAACGACGCCGCCCGTGCGGCGGTCACGGGGCCGACGCACACCACCGCCACCTGTCCGTCGCCGCACGACGCCCGCACCCGGTCGAGCACACCGAGGCGCTCGGCGATGGTGGCGAAGTTGGCGACCGCGTGGGCGGAGGTGAAGGTGACGGCATCGACCCGGCCGTCGGCGACCGCCGAGACGACCCGCTCGGCAGCTGCGAGGTCGTCGGGCAGGTGCCAGCGGTAGACGGGTACCGCGACCACGTCGAACCCCAGGCCGGCGAGGTGGTCGTGCAGGCCGCCCGAGTCCTCGCCGTCGAGCTGGACGGCGACCCGCACCGGTCGGCCGTCGGCCCGAGTGGCGGGCCGGTCGACGAATGCCTCGACGATGGCGGCATACGTCGGGCTCGACAGCGGGATGCCCTCGCCCAGGCCGGCCGACACGATCGCGCCGACCGCCTTGGTGCCGCGGGCCACCAGCTCCGCGCCCGCGAACGCGTCGAGCAGCTGGTCTTCGAGGCCCATGCCGGCGGCCGCCGAGAACCAGCCCCGGACCCCGAGCGCGGTCGAGAACACCACGATGTCCGGAGGCTCCTCGATCAGGGCGAGCGTGGCTTCCCGAGTGCCGCCCTCGTCACCGAGCGGGAGCGTCTTGATGACCGGGCCGTGCAGGACCTCACCGCCGCGGCGCGCGATGAGCGACGCTTGCTCTTCGCTCCGGCGATCGGCGGTGACGGCGATCGTGAAGCCGCTCAGGGTTCCCAGGGGCACCGGTGCAGTGTCCACGGCTCCGGTTACGGGCTCGTTTCGAGTCCGTTGCTCCAAGGTGATGCCTCGCGGCTCACCTCCACCACGCCGTCGACCACCTCGACCGACCAGGTGTCGACCCGGACGTCCGCATCGAGGCAGCGGCCGGTGTCGAGGTCGAAGCGCTGCTTGCGCAGCGGGGAGGCGACGTAGCGGACCGGCGCGCCGTCCTGGACGGTGTGGCCGACCAGGCCCCGCGACAGGACCGATGCACCCGAGCACGGGTCGACGTTGGCGATGGCCCGGACGGTCGCGTCCTCGTCGAGCCGGAACAGAGCGACGGCCCGTCCGCCCACGAGCGCGGCCTGGCCGCGGCCGGGCACGAGCTGGTCGAGGCGGCAGACGGCCAGCGTGGTGCGGGGGTCGGCATCGAGAAGGGTCATGCGGGGGCTCCCACGAGCTCGTCGGGTCGGGCGGGTCGGATCTGGTCGCGCTCCCGCACGAACACGACGGTCGGGTCGGGCTCGTCGGGGGCGTTCACGAAGGTGACGA
>CAZCVS010000364.1:0-3580 GCA_964501845.1 uncultured Iamiaceae bacterium | reverse complement strand
GTTGATGTTGACGTAGACGAGCAGGTCGCTCTCGGCGGCCCGCTTGTTGATCTCGACCTCTTCGCCGTGCTTCGTCTCGCCGAGGAAGGCCAGGTTGTCGGGGTCCTCGGCGTCGTGGTTGTAGAGCGCGCCCTGCGGGGCGAAGGCGTCGTAGACCCGGTCGCCTACGGCGTGGCGCAGCTCGTCCTCGGTCATGCGGCGGTGCAGGGCCAGGGCGGCGATGAGGTGGACGTCGTCGACTCCGGCTGCGGCGGCCATGTCCAGGACGGCCTCGATGACCCGCTGGCGGATGTCGGGACGCTTCATGGGCGGCAGCGGCAGCGACACGTCGTCGAACGCGATCGTGAGCTTCATCCCGGGCTTCAACAGCTCCGGCAGGGGATCCATGTCGAGCGGGTGCAGGAGCGCGTCCTGGATGCTCTGCTCCACGTCGTCGAGGGCGGCGAGCGGCTCGCCGGGGTAGATCACCCGGGTGCGGTCGGCGGGCAGCTTCTCCAGCCGGAAGCCTTCGCCGTGGTGGAAGAGGATGGGCGGCGTCGACTTGTCGACGTCGAGCACGAAACCGGGACGGGGCATCAGGAAGCTTCCTCGTTCAGAGCAGGGACGGGCTCGACGGTCACGACCCCACCGCCGAGATCCCGAACTTTCGATGGTCGCGGTTGCACGGCAACCGTTCGCGTCGAAAGTTCGAGCGGTGCCGGTGAGGACGAACGCCGCCACTCGAACTTTCGATGGTTGTGGTTGCACAGCAACCGCTCGCGTCGAAAGTTCGTCCAGGGTTGGCGTTTGTGGGGGCGGTCATCGGGTGGCCTTGGCGGGCTTGCGGAGGTCGAAGGCGACCTTGACGGCGCCGCGGGTACCGGCGTTGGCGGCGTGCTCGATGGCGTCGGCGTAGCGGGTGAGGGGGTAGGTGGCGCTCACGAGGCGGCCGAGGTCGTGCTCCTGCGCCAGTTCGAGGGCCCGCTCGAAGTCCGATCGGGTGTACGCGTAGCAGCCGCTGATGCTGCTCTCGCGGTGCCAGAGGCTGGTGAGGTCGAGCGCGGTGTGGCCGGGCATGCCGACGACGAGGATCTGGCCGCCGGGGGCGACGACCTGGAGGGCCTGGGTGAGGCTGGCCTCGGAGCCCACGCAGTCGACCACGAGCTCGACGCCGTCGGTGAGCTGGCCGCCGTCGAGCACGAACGCCCCGGTGAGGCTGCGCACCACGCGGGGGAGGGTGCGGGGGCTGACCACCTGATCGGCGCCGAGTCCCTTGGCCAGGACGTGCTGGTGCGGGTACTTGGCCGTGGCGATGAGCGTGGCGAACGGGTCCTCGCTGCGCAGGGCGGCGATGGTGAGCAGGCCGAGCGTGCCCGAGCCGATGATGGCGATGCGCTGGTGCGGACCCGAGGCGGCCACCTTGCGGGCGGCGTGCACGGCGCAGGCGAGGGGCTCGACCATCACCGCGGCCTCGTCGCTCAGGTCCTCGGGGATCGCGAGCAACTGGCTCGGGTGGGCGACCAGCTCACCCGACCACCCGCCGCCGGTGTCGGTGCAGAACCCGGTCTGGAGGCCGGGCTCGAGGTGGCCGAAGGCGAGGCGGCCGCACAGGTTGGTCCGCCCCGCTGAGCACGCCCCGCACATCGGGTCGATGCCCCGGGTGGCGCACGAGAGGATCGGGATGAGGACCGCTCGGGACCCGTCTTCAAGATCGCCGACGACCTCGTGACCGGGGGTGAACGGGAACGAGACGATCGGCTCGAAGTACCGGCTGGAGTGCCCGTCGATCGTCGCCAGGTCCGACCCGCAGATGCCCGCGAGCCGGGGCCGCAGCCGCACCCAGTCGTCGGCCGGCAGCTTCAGGTCGTCGACATCGACCAGCTTGAGCGGCCCGACCGACGCGCCCTTGCCCGCCGCGATGCGCCCGGCAACCCCAGCCGCGACGTACTTTACGGGCCTCCGCGAGAACCGCAACGCCTTCACGAGATCACCCCCACCGGGTCGAGTCCACCGGCAATTGGGTCAGTTGTCCGCCCGTGCGGCGGTGAAGTGACCGAAATCGACCGGGCGCCACGGATGCCGAGCGCAATCGGGTCAGTTGTCCGCCCGTGCGGCGGGGAAGTGACCCAAATCGGGGTGGGCGGGTGAGCGGGGGTCATCGGGGGGCTGCCTTGGCGACGGAGCGCTTGGGCGCGAGGGGGATGGGGTTGGGCTTGAAGCCGGGGGACTTGGACCACTGCTCGACCAGCCAGCCGCGCTTGCGGGCCAGGCTGGCGAGGCGGGTCTCGGGGTTGACGGCCACCGGGAACCCGACCACCTCGAGCATGGGCAGGTCGTTCGACGAGTCGGCGTAGGCGACGCACTCGGCGAGGTCGATGTCGTGGGTGGCGGCGTACTCGTAGAGCGCCGAGGCCCGGGACTCGCCGGTGGGCGGGACGTCGACCATCTGGCCGAGGTAGCGGCCGTCGTCGCCGACCGCCAGCGAGGCCGACACGATGTCGTCGAACAGCGGCTTGAGCGGCTCGACCACGAAGTCGAGCGCACCGGTGATCAGCACCGTGCGGTGGCCGAGGGCCCGGTGCTCGCGAACCCGGCGGATGGCGGCGGGGAAGCTCTTGGTCAAGATGAGCTGCGACAGCATCTCGGCCGAGTCCTCGTGGATCTGCTGCACCGAGGCGCCCTCGTAGCGGCGGTAGAAGGAGCGCAGGAAGTCGCTGCGGTCGGCCCGGTCCATCTTGAGCAGGCCGGGCGCCTCGCCGATGAGCTTGGCGGTGAGCCGGAGCTTGTCGTCGCGGTCGAGCCGGCGAGACGCCAGCCAGGCGTAGGACGTGACCACGTTGGACGCGATGAGCGTGTTCTCGAGGTCGAACGCCGCCATCTGGCGCTCGGGGGCGAGGACCTGGCGGCGCAGCCGGGCCTCGCGTGACTCGCCGCGGCCCTTCTTGCCGTCGGTGCGGACCCGGGCGTGCTCGACCACCGAGGGGAGGTGGATCTGGTGGACGTAGTGCGTCCAGTCCACGATCCGCGGATCCATCGAGAAGTCGACCTGGTCGCTGGGGGAGAGGGACTCCTGGAGGGCCAGCAGCCGGTCGACTCCGTAGATGGCCTCGCAGGCGGTGTAGGCGCCGTAGAGCTCCACGTAGGTGAGGGCCCGGCTGACCGTGTCTCGCTGCTCCTCGACCTTGGCCGACCAGGCGGCCTGCTTGCCCCGCAGCGGCAGGGCGCCGATGACGGACTCGGTCCGCTCCAGCATGGACTTGGCCCGCTCCAGCTGGCCCTGGACCCGGTTGCGGGACGTATAGCCCCAGTCGGGCACGGCGATGGGCTGGCCGGAGGCGTCGTAGAGCGGGTGCTCGCTGAACCAGCCCTGCACCAGCTCGACGAGCCGCTCGTACTTGAGCGGGTTGGCGGAGCCGGAGGCGACCTGGGTGATGTCCGGCGAGCCGTCCTCGTTGGCCGGGCCGCGGGCGGCGACGCCGATGATGGCGCCCACCACCAGATCCACCGGGATGACGTCGACGGTGCCCTCGGGGACGCCCGGGAACTCCTTGAGCAGGCCGCGGGCGTAGCTGATGATGACCGGTTCGGCCATGCGGAAGCC
>CAZCVS010000363.1:0-3606 GCA_964501845.1 uncultured Iamiaceae bacterium | reverse complement strand
AGCCGCGCAAGACGATCGAGGCCGAGATGGGCGGCGGGCGCACCGCCATCGTCGAAGCCGTCGGCGAGCCCGCCCCCTTCTACCGCCCGCCCGGCGGATCGCTCGGGCCGGTGATCTACGAGGTCGCGGAGGAGCACGATGAGGTCGTCCTCTACTGGTCCATCGATCCCCGCGACTGGAAGCGGCCGCCGCCGGAGGAGATCGTCCTCGCTGTCGTCGATCAGCTGGGGCCCGGGGGGATCATCTTGCTCCACGACGGTGGCGGCAACCGAGAGGCCACGGTCGCCGCCCTGCCGGGGATCATCGACTTCGCCGAGGCGCTCGGCTACACGTTCGTGGCCCCCATCAGCGGCCGCCCGCAGGTCGGCTGAGCCAGTCTGTCAGTCCGTGGTGCGGGCGATGAGGGCGAGGATGTCGTCGGTGAGCTCGCGCCACATCGTGAGGGGGAGGTCGTGGCCCATGCCGTGGTGGCCCACGAAGATGGCGCCGGGGATGGCCTTGGCCAGGGCGATGCCGCCGGACACGCTCACCAGCGGGTCGTTCAAGCCGTGGACGACCATGGTCGGCACGCGGAGGCGCTTCAGGCGATCGGTCCGGTTGGGCTGGGCCATGATCGCGGCCAGCTGGCGCATGCGGCCCTCGGGCTCGTGCGAGCGGTCGTAGGCCAGCCCCGACAGCTCCTTGATGAGCTGCTCGTCCTGGTGCGTGGGCGAGCCGAGGACGGTGTTCACGGCGACGGACTCCTCCACGGCTGTGGCCCGATCAGCCGGCGGCTTCGCCGTCGCCATCATCTTGATCACCGCAGGGGTGGGGCGGCCGACCTTGCGGGAGCCGGTGGAGGTCATCGAGAGCGAGAGCGTGCGGATCCGCTCGGGCGAGCGCAGCGCCATCGTCTGGGAGATGAAGCCGCCCATCGACGTGCCGGCCAGGTGGACGCGGTCGATGCTCAGGTGGTCGAGCAGGCCGAACGCATCGGATGCCATGTCGTCGAGGGTGTAGGGGGTGCGGCGCTTGAGCAGGATGTCCGGGATCGATGGCGCGGGCGCATCGATCTTCGTGGAGAGGCCGCAGTCTCGGTTGTCGTAGCGGACCACGAAGTGGCCGGCGTCGGAGAGGGCGTGGCACATGGCGTCGGGCCAGGCGATCATCTGGGTGCCGAGCCCCATCACCAGGAGGATGGCGTCTTCGGCCGGGTCGCCGAACGTCTCGTACGCGATCTCGATCCCGTTGACCGGCGCCACCTCGATGGTCGGCCACTCGGGGAACGGTGGGGTGTCCGTCTCGATGGAGGTTGCAGCCATCAGGTCTCTCGCTCTCTCGGGGCTGGCCAAGACGGTACGACCCGGGTCCCCGGCCCCACAACGCCGGCGTGGGAGCATCGCTGGCGGTGGAGGCACGACGGCTCGAGGCCAGCGGGATCATCACGACGGCGGAGACCCTCGCGGCGCGCATCGCCGACCGGTTCCCGGACCGTGGCATCACCCGTATCGCCCAGGACCTCGCGGCTCTCAGCCACGAGACCGAGGCGCAGCTGAGGGAAGCGACGAAGCCCAACTGGGCGCTGCGCTCCGGGGCTGCGGCCCTGATCGTGCTCGGACTGGTGGTCCCCGCGCTGGCGGTGAGCCAGATGCGCCACGGGTTCGAGATCTCGGGGATCGACGAGTGGCTGTCCGTGGTGCAGAACGGGATCCAAGACGTCGTCTTCTTGGGCATCGCGGTGGCGTTCCTCATGACCGCCGAGAACCGGCTCCAACGCCGGACGATGCTCGCCGCGCTGCACGAGCTGCGCAGCGTCGCCCACGTCATCGACATGCACCAGCTCACCAAGGACCCCGACTCCGTCCGTCGGCCGGACCTGGCCACCGAGCACTCGCCTCACCGCACCCCTGAGGCGCGCTACGAGCTCAGCCGCTACCTCGACTACTGCACCGAGATGCTCTCGGTGACCTCCAAGCTCGCCGCCCTCTACGCCCAGGAGTCCGATGACACGCTGGTGCTCGGCGCGGTGAGCGAGATCGAGAGCATGTCCAGCGCCCTCAGCTCCAAGATCTGGCAGAAGATCATGATCATCGACGTCCTCGACGACCGTTCCCATCCCACCTGACCGCAGGATCAGGCGAAGTCGAGGTCGAGCCAGAACACTTCGACCGACCGATCGGCGAGAAGCTCTGCGTGGACCACGATCACGGGAACGACCAGGCCCGGGGTGATGGGGGTGGGTGCCCGATAGGAAGGGGGGGATGGACCTCCGGATCTTCACCGAGCCCCAGCAGGGCGCTTCCTACGACGACCTCCTCGCCGTGGCCCTCGAGGCCGAGCGGCTCGGGTTCGACGCCTTCTTCCGCTCCGACCACTACCTGAAGATGGGCGACGTGTCCGGCGATCCGGGCCCGAGCGATGCGTGGATCACGCTCGCTGGCCTGGCGCGCGACACCACCACCATCCGCCTCGGCACGCTGGTCACCGCGGCGACGTTCCGCCTGCCCGGGCCGCTCGCGATCTCGGTGGCCAACGTCGACGCCATGAGCGGCGGGCGCGTCGAGCTCGGGCTCGGCTCGGGGTGGTACGACGGGGAGCACGACGCCTACGGCATCCCGTTTCCCGCACTCGGCGAGCGCTTCGACCGCTTCGAGGAGCAGCTCGCCGTCATCACCGGCCTGTGGACCACGCCGGCGGGCGAGACGTTCCGCTTCGACGGCGAGCACTACCGGCTCACCGACTCGCCGGCGCTGCCCAAGCCGGTGCAGTCGCCCCGACCGCCGATCCTGATCGGTGGCGGGGGACCCAAGCGCACGCCGCGCCTCGCCGCCACCTACGCCGACGAGTTCAACATGCCGTTCTCCTCGCTCGACGACACCGGAGCCGCCTTCGACCGGGTGCGGGCCGCGTGCGAGGCGCGCGACCGCGATCCGGGCGATCTCGTCTACTCCGCAGCGCAGGTCGTGGCCGTCGGCCAGGACGAGGCCGAGGTCGAGCGCCGGGCTGCAGCGATCGGCCGGGAGCCGGCGGAGCTGCGGGCCAACGGCGCCGCCGGCACACCGGCGGAGGTGGTGGAGCGCCTCCAGGCCTACGCCGCGCTCGGCGCCACCCGGGCCTACCTCCAGGTCCTCGACCTGAGCGACCTTGACCACCTCGCCCTGATCGCCGAAGAGGTCGCCCCCCACCTCCGCTGAGAGGCGCAGCGGTTGGATGGGCGGGGGAGCGGGCACCTCCTGCCCACGTCCGTTCGCCGATCCACCACCCGAGGTCCGGCGCCGGGCCGGAGGCCGGCGACGGGTGGCGCCCACACCACTCGGGCGGCATCCAGCTCCCCCGGCCGGCCTCGGCGTCAGGCGGGCGGGCGCTTGGAGAGGAGGCGGACGGTCTTGGCGCCGTCGTCGTGGGCGAGCGTGCCGACCTCCTCGAAGCCCCGCGACGCGTGGAAGGCGAGGGAGGGGTGGTTCGGCGGCTCGATGTTCACCTCCAGCAGGAGCGGGACGCCGCGATCGTCGGCGTGGGCCTCGACCGCGTCGTAGATCACGGTGGCGACGCCGCGCCGGCGGGCGCGGCCGTCGATCGCCACGCGGTCCAGGTAGACGAAGGCGTCGTAGCGCTCGGAGAACCAGG
>CAZCVS010000362.1:0-3610 GCA_964501845.1 uncultured Iamiaceae bacterium | reverse complement strand
ACGTCGATGGCGGTAGCGAGGGAGTAGGCGATCTCCTGGACCGGCGTGGCCCCCGCTTCCTGCAGGTGGTAGCTGCAGACGTTCATGGGGTTCCAGTGCGGGATCCACTCCTGGCAGAACGCGAACATGTCCACGATCAGCCGGCGGGAGGGGAGCGGCGGGTAGATGTACGTCCCGCGGCTCAGGTACTCCTTGACGATGTCGTTCTGGGTGGTGCCCCGGAGCTGCTGGGACTTCACGCCCTGGCGCTCGGCGTTGGCGGTGTAGAGGCCGAGCATCCATGCGGCGACGGCGTTGATCGTCATCGACGTGTTCATCTCGCCGACGGGGATCTGGTCGAGCAGCGTCTCCATGTGGCCGATGTGGCTGACGGGCACGCCGACCTTGCCGACCTCGCCGCGCGCCATCGGATCGTCGCTGTCGTAGCCCGTCTGGGTGGGCAGGTCGAAGGCGATCGACAGGCCGGTCTGCCCCTTGGCCAGGTTGGTGCGGTACAGCTCGTTGGAGGCCTTGGCGGTGGAGTGGCCCGAGTAGGTCCGCATCATCCACGGGCGGTCCGGCGTGCGCTGGTCGGTCATGGGCCCATTCTCCGCCGCGGACGCAGGGAAAGTCACGCTGGCGAATGGCTTGATGTTGCGCTCGATCCTGCCGATGGGACCGTGTGGCCCCTTCCGCGAACTGCCCCACCTGCCGTGCTGCGCTGCAGCTGACCAACCACGACGCGTTCGACTCGTGGATCTGCCCGAACGGCCACGGCCTCGCGGCGACGCTCTCCGAGCTCTACGAGCGGGCGCAGGAGGACGAGATCCATCACCTCTGGACGCTCGCCAAGGCGTCGTGGGTCGCCGAAGAGCCCCAGACGGGCCGGGCCTGCCCCATGTGCGAGCGGATCATGGTCTCGATCGCCGTCGGCACCGACGCCGACGAGATCGACGAGGGCCAGCCGGGCGACGGACCGAACACGGGCGAGGTGCCCGTGGACGTGTGCGTCGTGGACCAGGTGATCTGGTTCGACGTCGCTGAGCTGGAGCTGCTGCCGGCGGACCTGCCGGACCCGCAGCCCACGCCGGAGCAGGAGGCCGCGGTCGCCGACATCGCCCGGCAGTTCGGCGACGAGCTCGTGGCTGCCGATGCCGCCCGTGTGGGCTTCACCTCGCGCCTGTTGCGAAGGCTGCACCTGAGCCCGTCGGCGTCTGCCGCCGTCAACCCGACGTCGAGCCGCGCCGACGCCTGATCACTCGGGCAGGGTGACACCCCGGTCGATAGCGGCCTGGGCGACCGCCTCGGGGAAGATGTTCTTCAGCAGGAACAGGTCCCGGGCGAGCACGTAGCCCGGCGCCAGGGTCTTGGCGTAGCGCTCGAAGTACATGAGCTGCTTGGACACGAGCAGCAGCTCCTTCGGGGCGGTGGCGCCGTACTGGTTCGCCAGCTCCAGGTTGGCCTTGAGCTGGTCGCCGAGGCTGACGGCGCCGATGCCCTGGGTCAGCATCGGCTCCATGACCATGGCGATCGCCGGGCCGGCGACCTCGGGGTCGACGTCGTCGGGGATCACGCCCACCTTCTGGTACGCCCGCACGACGCGCCGGTAGTCCTGGTCGATGGTCGACGTGTAGAGGATCTCGCGCATGGTGTCGCGCCAGAGCTCGGGCAGCTCGCCCATGATCCCGAAGTCCAGGTAGGCGGCCCGACCGTCCTCGAGGACCCAGAGGTTGCCGGCGTGGACGTCGCCGTGGAAGGTGCCGTGGATGAGGGCGGCCTCCACCCAGACCTTGATGCCGCGGCGCAGGATCATCTCGCCGTCGACGCCCTGCTCGGCGATGTGGTCGAACTGGTCCATCGGGACGCCGCGCATGCGCTCCATGCAGATGAGGTGCGGGCCGCAGTGGTCCCAGTAGACCTCGGGCGCGGTGATGCCGGGGTTGTCGTCGAACGCCGCGATGTGATCCCGGAAGTACGACTGGCGGTGGGCTTCGAGCGCGGCGTTGAGCTCCTGGTTCGTCACCTCGTGGAGGTCCTGGACCATCCCGACGACGTTGGCCCGCTTGGCGAAGTTGAACCGGCTCAGGAGCTTGGTGGCGAAGAAGTACTGGATCCGCAGGTCGGTGTTCATGCGGTGGGCGATGTCGGGCCGCTGCAGCTTGATGACGGCCTCGCGCCCGTCGTGGAGCGTGCAGGCGTGGACCTGGGCGATCGACGCCGCCGAGAGCGGGACGTCGTCGAACGCGGCGAAGACCTCGTCGGGCGGAGATCCCAGCTCCTCGGTCACGAGCCGGCGCACGGTCGCCGGGTCGAAGGGCCGGACCTCGTCGAGCATCTTGAGGCAGGCATCGGCGAGCGGGGCGGGGAAGAGGCTGGGGGAGCTGGCGATGAGCTGGCCCAGCTTCACGAACGTGGGACCGAGCTGGTCGAAGCCCTCGACCACGCCCTCCGATGCGGCGGTGGCGAACGACCGACCTCGGCGCCGGACGACCCAGCTGGCCGACGACCGCAGCACGGCGGCGAACAGCACGAAGCCGGTGACGAGCATCCGGCGCAGCTCGGCGAACCCGAAGCGGTCCAGCGGCGGCGCGTGGACCTGGAGGGCCTCCGGTGGGGGTCCGTCTGCGTAGGGCCCGCGATGCACGGCGAGACCGTAGCCCCTGGCCGAGGCGTCACCGAAGGCCACCGGCGAGGCGGAAGACGGGGAAGCCGGGGGTGATGGCGCGGCGGCCGCCAGCGCCGGAGGGTCGACCGGCGAACGGTGGAAGGCCGTCGCCCGTGCGGTGCGGGCCTGGGCGGTGGCCAACCCGCACGACTACTCGCTGATCTACGGCAGCCCCGTCCCCGGTTACGAGGCCCCGACCGACACGGTCAGCCCCGCGCTGCGCGCCCCCCTGGCGGCCATGGCCGTCGTGCGGGACGGCGTCGAGTCGGGCGAGGTGGCCACGGGCTCCCGGTCGTCGGTCCCTCGCCCCGTCCACGCCGACTTCGCCACCATCCGCACCGGCATTGGCTTCGACCTGTCCGACGAGGTCCTCTCCCGATCCCTCGCGGCGTGGACCGGCCTGCTCGGGCACATCAGCTACGTCCTCTTCGGCGACCTGCGCAACGGGATCGTCGACGAGGACGCCTTCTTCGAGCACCAGCTCGCCCGCTCGACCGACGAGCTCCTGGGCCGTGGCTGAGCGTGACCAGGTGCGAGCTACCGGCCTAGGTCGTCCCGAGGTCGGGATCGTTCGCGAGCGACGCGGCGAACGCTTCGTGGGACCTGGCGCTGAGCAGATCGTCGAGCAGGGCGGCACGTGAAGCGCACACCTCGTCCTCGGAGGTCCCGTGGGCACCTGGCGACCCAGACATCTGCGCCCGAGGTGTTCGGTGCTCGTCGGGCAGCTCGATCACGAGGCGGCGGCTTCGGCTTCGGCGGCCTTCTTGGCGGCGATGCGGCGGATCGGTGGGTCGTACTTGGGCGGGACCTTGCGGGGCGGCAGGGCGTGGAGCAGGTCGTGGGACGCCTCGGTGATGATGGCGACCGCCCGTTCGAACGCCTCCTCGGTGGCCTCGGACGTCTTCTGGACACCGCTGATCTTGCGGACGTACTGGCGGGCCGCCGCCTCGATCTCCTCGTGGGTGG
>CAZCVS010000361.1:0-3623 GCA_964501845.1 uncultured Iamiaceae bacterium | reverse complement strand
GACGCAGCGCTCGTCGCCCCAGTACACGTCGACCTTCCACCAGTCGATCTGGGTGCCGCTCACCTCGGCGAGGTGCTCGTAGCAGCGCCGGGCGGTGGCGCCGCCGGACAGGGCGATGGAGAACGTGTCGAGTGAGCGGGTCCGGAACGCGTCGATGGTCTGGCGTGCGAACGCGGCCGGGACATCCGGGGTGACGACCAGCTCGCCGGGCAGGCCCATGGTCTCAGCTGCCTCCGAGCGCGTCGGCCTTGGCCTGCAGGGAGGCCAGCAGCTCGTCGAACGCCTTGGAGAACGAGGCGACGCCTTCGGCCTCGAGCTGCACCGTGACCCCTTCGAGGTCGATGCCGACCGCGGCGAGCTGGTCGAGGACGGCGTGGGCGCCCCCGAGATCCGCGTCGGCCGTGCGGGCGACGGTGCCCTCGGCCTCGAACGCCTCGAGGGTGGCCTCCGGCATGGTGTTGACCGTGTCCGGGGCGATCAGGGTGTCGACGTAGAGGGACTTCGGGTAGCCCGGGTTCTTCGTCCCGGTGCTGGCCCACAGCGGACGCTGCACCTTGGCGCCACGGGCGGCGAGGGCCTCCCAGCGAGGGCCGCTGAACTTCTCCAGGAACAGCTCGTAGGCCAGCTGGGCGTTGGCCACCGCGCCCTTGCCCTTGAGGCTGAGGGCCTCCGGCGTGCCGATGGCGTCGAGGCGCTTGTCGACCTCGGTGTCGACCCGGCTCACGAAGAACGAGGCGACGCTGGCGATCCCGTCGAGCGGCCCGTCGTGCGCTTCGAGGCCGCTCAGGTAGGCGTCGATGACCTCCTCGTAGCGGCGGACGCTGAACAGGAGCGTGACGTTGACCGAGTGGCCGGCGGCGATGACCGCCTCGATGGCCGCGACCCCCTCTGCGGTGCCCGGGATCTTCACGTGCAGGTTGGGCTGGGCGATGCGCTCGTGGAGCCACGTGGCCGCGGCGATCGTGCCCTCGGTGTCGTGGGCCAGGCTCGGCGCCACCTCCAACGAGACGAACCCGTCGACGCCCTCGGTTCGGTCGTAGATCGGCCGCAGCAGGGCCAGCGCGGCCTCGATGTCGGTGATGGCCAGCTCCCAGAACGCGTCGGCGACGGTGCGGCCCTCGCCGATGAGCGTGGCGAACTGCTCGTCGTAGGCATCCCCCGCGGTCATCGCCTTCTGGAAGATGGAGGGGTTGGAGGTGACCCCGACGATGCCGCGATCGAGCCAATCCTGGAGCTCCCCGCCTTCGATCCCTTCGCGGTGGAGGTTGTCGAGCCAGGGGCTCTGGCCGCCTTCGGCCAGCAGGTCGTGCAGCTTCGTCATGGATCGCCTCCGGGGGTGTGCGGTCAGTCGTCGAGCTCGGAGAGCTCGGCCAGCAGGGCGCGGGCGCGCTCGGCCACGTGGTCGGGGTTGATGCCCAGCTCCGTGAGCACCAGGGCGCCGGGTGCCGACGCACCGAAGCGGTCGATGCCGACGGAGTCGCTGGCCCAGCGCTCCCACCCGAAGGTCACCCCGGCCTCGACCGACAAGACGAGGGCTTCGGCCGGCAACACGTAGGCCTGGTACTCCTCGTCCTGCTCGTCGAAGTCCTCCCAGCAGGGCATGGACACGACGCGCACGGCGACCTCCTCGCCGGCGAGCTGCTGGGCGGCGTCGAGGCACACGGCGACCTCGGACCCGGTTCCCACGAGGATGATCTCGGGCAGATCGTCGTCGGTCTCGGGGCCGAGCTCGGCGACGATGTAGGCGCCCCGGCTCACCCCGTCGTTGCCGGCCGTGCCTTCGAGGACCGGGAGGTCCTGGCGGCTCAGCACGAGCGCCGTGGGCCCGGCGAAGCCGAGGGCGTCACGCCAGGCGGTGGCGGTCTCGTTGGCGTCGGCTGGGCGCACGACCCGCAGGCCGGGCATCGCCCGCAGGGAGGCGAGGTGCTCGATGGGCTGGTGGGTGGGCCCGTCCTCACCGACGCCGACGGAATCGTGCGTCCAGCTGTAGATGACCTGGAGGCCCGACAGGGCGGCGAGGCGGACGGGCGGCCGCATGTAGTCGGCGAACACGAAGAACGTGCCGCCGACGGGGACGATGCCGCCGTGGGCGGACATGCCGTTCATGATCGAGCCCATGCCGTGCTCGCGGATGCCGAAGTAGACCTGCTTGCCGGCGGGGGTCTCGGGACAGAACTGATCGACGCCCTTCAGCAGGGTGCCGGTGTTGCCGGACAGGTCGGCGCCGCCGCCCATGAGTCCGGGAACAGTGGTGGTGAGCGCGGCGAAGCACTGGCCGCTGGCCACGCGCGTGGCCACCTTCTCACCGGGCTCCCAGGTGGGCAGCGACGACTCCCAGCCGTCGATGCCGGTCTGCGCGAGGGCGGCGTCGAGCGCGGCACGGTCACCGGTGAACTCGGCAAGGCGCTTCTCCCACGCCTCGCGGTGCTCGGCGCCCTTGGCCCCGGCCGCGGCGTAGTAGTCGGCGACCTCGTCGGGGATGAAGAAGGTCTGGTCCGTGGGGAAGCCCATGACCTCCTTGGTGGCGACGATGTCGTCGTCCTTGAACGCCTTGCCGTGGGCCGACGAGCTGTCGGTGAGCGTGGGGGAGGGGTAGGCGATGTGGCTGCGCACCACGATCAGCGAGGGCTTGTCCTCGACGGCCATGGCCTGGCGGATGGCCGCTTCGAGGACATCGAGGTCGTTGGCGGCCTCGCCCAGGTCCTGGACGTCCCAGCCGTAGGCCCGGAAGCGAGCGGGAGCGTCGTCGGACAGGGCCAGCTCGGTGGGTCCGTCGATCGTGATGTGGTTGTCGTCGTAGATGTAGATGAGCCGGCCGAGGCCGAGGTGACCGGCGAGCGACGCGGCCTCGTGGCTGACGCCCTCGGAGAGGTCGCCGTCGCCGCAGATCACGAAGGTGTGGTGGTCGCAGACCTCGGCGCCGAACTGGGCCCGCAGGTGGGCCTCAGCCACGCCCATGCCGACGCCGTTTCCGACGCCCTGGCCCAGGGGACCGGTGGTGACCTCGACGCCGTCGGTGTGACCCCGCTCGGGGTGGCCGGGGGTCTTGGACTCCCACTGGCGGAACGCCTTCAGGTCATCGAGGGAGAGGTCGTACCCGGTGAGGTGGAGCATCGAGTACAGCAGCACCGACGCGTGGCCGGCCGACAGGACGAACCGGTCGCGGTCGAACCAGTCGGGGTGCTGCGGGTCGTACCGCATGATGCGCGTCCACAGCACGTGGGCGAGCGGGGCGAGCGCCATCGCCGTTCCCTGGTGGCCGCTGTTGGCCGCTTGGGGCATGTCCATGGCCAGGCCACGGATGGTGTTGATGGCGCGGAGTTCCAGGTCGTCGGTGGTCATCAGGTGCTGCCGGCTCGAGGGAAGGGTCGCCCCACCCTACCGAGCGCGCCGGAGCCGCCTTCCCTGGGGCACCGGCCCGTTCGTATTCGGACGGCTGACCAGGCTTCGGGTGACCCTGGGCACAGATCTGACGGAGCGTCAGAAGCCCGGTACGATGGGCCGTCCACACTCGGCCTTAGGGGGTCCACCATCGTGATCGTGCACGATCGTCTCTACATCGGCGGCGAGCTCGTCGCGCCCGCCGGAACCGGCACCATCGACGTCATCAACCCGTTCACCGA
>CAZCVS010000360.1:0-3647 GCA_964501845.1 uncultured Iamiaceae bacterium | reverse complement strand
GAGCTCAAGTACCGCTACACGCGGGCGCTCGACCACAAGGACTGGGACCTGTTCGCGTCGTGCTTCACCGAGGACGCGACCGCGACGTACGGCGACCGGCTCGACTTCACCGGCCCCGACCAGATCGTGGCGTTCATGAAGGAGAACCTCGGCCCGAACATGATCACGCTGCACCAGGTCCACCACCCGGAGCTCACGGTCGACGGCGACACCGCCACCGGCACCTGGAGCCTCATGGACCGGGTGATCATGACCGAGTACCGGTTCCTGCTCGACGGCGCGTCCACGTACCAGGACCGCTACCAGCGCGGCGCCGACGGCGCGTGGCGGATCTCCCACACCGGCTACGAGCGCATCTACGAGCAGATGATCTCGTTCGACGACGTCCCCAGCTTCAACCTCACCGCCAACAAGTTCGCCTGATGCGGCGCCTGCTCCTCGTGATGGCCCTCGCCGCGCTCGCCGCGGCGGGGTGCAGCTCCTCCGAGGAGGGTGCCTCCTCCACGACCGCGTCGACGACGACCACGACGACGAAGCCGGAGATCACCGAGGAGGAGATCATCGACAACATCAACGAGGAGCTCCGGCCGGCGCTGAGCGACGCCTTCGACGCGGACACCGTCGACTGCATCATCGGCGTGCTCGAGGACGGAGGCGTCGGCACGCTCGACGCCGACGAGGTCGTCCCGGCCTACGAGGAGCGGTGCGGCGTGACCGCCACGACGGTGACCGGGGTGATCACCGGCGCCGTGCTGGTGGAACGGGGCGCCACGGAGGAGCAGGGTGCCTGCGTCGCCGAGGCCATCGGGGCGAGCGCCTTCAAGGACGTGGCGGCCATGGACGAGGCGGCGATCAACGCGCTCTACGAGTCCTGCGGGATCGAGCCGGCGGTGCTCGCGGGAGGCTGAGCGGCCGCCGGCCAGAGGTGGTGCAGGGCATAGGAGCGCCACGGCCGCCACGCCTCGGCGAGCGCGCCGGCGGGCTTCGGCTCGGTCGGACCACCGAGGTTCCCGAGGCCGCGGAGGACGCCGAGGTCCGTCGGGAGGAACACGTCGGGGTCGCTGAGCGCCCGCATGGCGATGTAGGCGGTGGTCCACGGACCGATGCCCTTGACCTGCAGCAGGCGCTGCTCGACCTCGGCGCGGTCAGAGCCCGGGTCCAAGGTCACCGTCCCGTCGGCGACCAGGCCGCACGCGTCGGTCAGAGCGAGGCCCCGGGCGCGCGGCATCGAGAACGTGGTCGGGTCGGCCCCTGCCAGGGTCGCGGCGTCGGGGAAGGCCCGCTCCAGCCCGGCTGGCACCCCGGCAGCCGACCGCAGCGGACCCGGGAGGTCGTCGCCCAGCGCCGTGGCCACCCGGCTGGCGACCGTGCGCGCCCCGGCCACCGACACCTGCTGGCCGATCACCGCCCGCACCAGCAGCTCCGTGCCGTCGGCGGCACCGGGGGAGCGCCGGCCGGGCGTGGCGGCGACGAGCGGGGCCAGCACGGGGTCGGCGCCCAGCGCCTGATCCACCGCCTCCGGATCGGCGTCGAGGTCCAGCAGGCGGCGGCAGCGGGCCACGGCCGGGCCGAGGTCCCGCAGGTCGGTGAGGAGGAGGTCTGCGGTCACGTGGTCGGCCCGGGCGCGCAGCGAGACGGTGGACATGCCGGTGGGGAGGCGCAGGACCCGGTGGTAGGCGCCGTCGGTCCCGACGGCCTCCACGCCGGGGATGGCCCGCATGGCCAAGAAGGCCACCACCTCGCGGCCGGCGAAGGGGGCGCGGGTGGCGAGGCGGAGGGAGATGGGAGTGGGGCCGGCGCCCTCGTGGGCGGTGCGGGCACCTGATCGGCCCCGCGCGATCGACGTGCTCCGGTCGGCGCGCAGCACGGTGGGGCTGGCGCCGAAGAACTCGCGCACCGTGTCGTTGAACTGGCGGATGCTGGCGAAGCCGGCGGCGAAGGCGATCTCGGTGAAGGGCAGATCGGTCGTCTCGATGAGGACTCGCGCCGTCTGTGCCCGGCGGGAGCGGGCGAGGGGCAGGGGAGCGGCGCCGAGCTCCTGGACGAGGATGCGGTGGAGGTGGCGCTCGCTCACGGCGAGACGGCGGGCGACGCCGCCGACGCCCTCCCGGTCGATCATGCCGTCGTCGATGAGGCGCATGGCCCGCGAGGCGAGGTCGCCGCGGACGTTCCACTCCGGGGAACCGGGCGCGGTGTCCGGACGGCACCGGCGGCACGCCCGGAACCCGGCGCCCTGGGCGGCGGCGGCGGTCGGGTAGAAGCGGACGTTCGCCCGGCGGGGCGTGGTGGCCGGGCAGCTCGGCCGGCAGAAGATCCCGGTCGACGTGACGCCCACGAAGAACCATCCGTCGAAGCGCCGGTCCTTGCTCTTGACCGCCCGGTAGCAGCCCTCCTCGTCGATGATCACGGGGCCATCCTGGCGGGTCCTCCGGCACCTGACTAGCGGAAATCAGCCGGGTGACTCTGCACTGTGGTCCGCCCGCCACGGGCCTCGGCGCCGTACCGTTGCCTCGTGATCGATGAGGAGCCCCGCACCGGACCGGCCGATGTCTCGCGGTCCATCACCGATGCGATGGAGCGGGCGGGCGTCCACGCCGCCTACGTCCACGCCGTGCGCGTGTGCGGCTTCGTCTCCACGGAGGAGAACGTCCACACGCTCTCCCCGGAGCAGGTCGAGCGGTGGAACGCGGCGGTCGACGCCTGGTTCGTCGAGCACCCCGAGGACGAGTGACGTGACACCTGACCGCGGCGATGAGCTGCGGGAACGGGCGTTCGCTGCACTAGGTTGACCGAGTCGATCAGTGCGGGCTCCGGCCTTCGCGATCGGACAGCGATCTCACAGGGGGCGCCGAGAGGCGAACCCAAGACCCACGTTCGGGTCCGTCGGCTCCGGCTGACAGGAGCGGGAGATGGCTGTCGACCTCGGCTCCGGCCGACGCCGTTCCTGCCACACCCGATCCGCCCACCGTGGCGTCAAGGAGATCTGCCCCCATGTCCACCACCTTCGCCTCCCTCGGCGTGCCCGAGGCGATCGCCACCGCGCTCTCGAACCGCGGCATCGACGAGGCCTTCCCCATCCAGGTCGCCACCATCCCGCCGGCCCTCGCCGGCCGTGACCTCTGCGGCAAGGCCCCCACCGGCTCCGGCAAGACCATCGCCTTCGGCGTGCCCATGGTCGCCCGGGTCACCCGGTCCGCCCCCAAGAAGCCCCACGGCCTCGTCCTGGCGCCCACCCGTGAGCTGGCCATCCAGGTCGCCGAGGAGCTCGAGAACATCTCGGGCGACCTTCGCATCCTCGCCGTCTACGGCGGCGCCGGCATCGAGCCCCAGATCAAGAAGCTGCGGGCCGGCATCGACATCGTCGTCGCCACCCCGGGGCGCCTCATCGACCTGCTCGACCGCAACTGCTGCGACCTGCGCTCGGTCACCTTCGCCGTCGTCGACGAGGCCGACCGCATGGCCGACATGGGCTTCCTGCCCGACGTGAAGCGCATCCTCGACGAGACCCGCGACGATCGCCAGACCGTGCTGTTCTCGGCCACGCTCGACGGGGCCATCGACTCGCTGGTGAAGCGCTACCAGAAGAACCCTGTCGTCCACGAGATCGAGGACGAGGAGACCGGCGACGTCGTCCACCACTTCTGGCT
>CAZCVS010000359.1:0-3659 GCA_964501845.1 uncultured Iamiaceae bacterium | reverse complement strand
CCTCGGCGCCCTGGACGTAGAGCGCCCGGACCGACGGGCCCATGCCCTTGGGGCACACGGCCACGACGTTGACGTCGGAAGGGAAGGTGTCACCCACGTTGTTCAGGTGGCCGAGCAGGAAGCCGTGCGAGAGGCCGAGGGTGGCGCCGGGCTTGAGGGCCTCGAAGATGGCCTTGTAGTGCTCGGCCATGGCGGCGTCGGAGATGAGCACGATGGCGAAGTCCGACGAGCGCACGATGTCGAACATCTCGCCGAGGGTGCCGTCGTCCTCGTTGAACCCGGCCTCACGGGCCGAGTCGAACGATGCGGAGCCGGCACGCAGGCCGACCGCCACCTTGATGTCGGTGTCGGCGAGGGAGTCCCGCAGGTTCTGGGCCTGGGCCGGACCCTGCGAGCCCCAGCCGATCACACCGATCTGAGACACGCCCTCGAGCGCCTTGGGGAGGAGGGGAAGCAGGTGGCGGCCGCCACGCACGATGGCTTCCTGGGTCCCCGCCACCTCGATGATCTCCTTGTCGAAGATCTGCGTCTCGAAGTCGAGTTCCTGCGCCATCACTGCGGTCCTTCCGAAGGAGAACGGGCCCGTTGCCCGTCTGTCGAACGACCCGCGAGGCTAGCGGTGAGGCCGATTCCCGACCCCATCCGAACCGCCGCGGCGCCCCAGGACCCCGGGCACGCGCCACCATGGTGGCTCCATGTCGATCCCGCCTCCCACCCCGGCTGCCACCGCCCACCTCCGAGCCCGCCGCGGCGCGCGTGCTGCCGCCGGCGTGCTCGCCGCCACGGCACTGCTCGCCGGCTGCGGCCTGTTCGGCAGCGACGACCGCGCCTCGCCGCCCTCCCCGACCAGCACCTCGACCTCCACCACCACCGCCCCACCGGTCGCCCGCAGCACGCCACCGGAGCTGCTCGACGCCGGCGACGAGCCCCGCCAGCCGCTGCGGATCGCCTACCAGGAGGGCGATCAGGCCGAGATCACGTTCACCTCGGACCTGGCGATCACCCAGACGAGCGACGGACGGACGCAGCGCCTCGACAGCCCGCCCATCGCCCAGACGCTGGCCTACACCGTCGGCCGCGTGAGCGATGCCGGCGCCGAGGTGACCATCCGCATCGATGCCATCGCCGCCCGGGGCAAGGGCACGGGACTCGACGAGGACGAGCTGGCCGCGATCGACGACGAGCTGGCGCCGCTCGTGGGGCTGGAGGCCACCGGCACGGTCACCCGGCTGGGCGAGCTGGAGGACCTGGCGTTCGATCTGCCCGAGGACCTGCCCGAGGCGTTGACGGAGCAGCTCGACACCCTCGAGGCGCAGCTCCCGGCCCTGGGGCCGGCGCTGCCGTCGGAGCCGGTGGGCGTCGGCGCATCGTGGCGCACCACCACCACCACGCCGAGCGCCGGTGGAGCCGAGGTCGAGACGGTGAGCACCATCACCGTCACCGCGATCGGCGACGGTGCCATCGAGTACACGTCGACCATCAGCACGTCGGCCGAGCCGCAGGACATCGCCCTGTCGGGCTTGGCCGAGGGCACCACCGCCCGCCTCGAGTCGTCGGACCTGCAGGGCTCCGCCACCGGGACGATGGGGCTCGACCGGGTCGCCATGACCCTGCGCACCCGGCTGAGCGGCTCGCAGCAGATCTTGCTGACATCCGGCGGGAAGGCCACAGATCTGACCCAGGCGCTCGAGATCGCCTACGTGGCATCCACCGCACGGGACTGACCGGCGGCAACGTACGCTGCGGATCACTGTGAGCCGAGAGGACGACACCCGCCCCGTCGACAGCGACGAGATCCGGCTGTCGCTGCCCGCCCTGTTCCCATACGGCCGCGTCGCCCGCCTCGCGATCACGGGTCTCGCCTCCCGCAACGGCTACTCCTACGACGACGTCGAGGATCTCCGCATCGCCGTCGGGGAGCTCTTCGGGCTGCTCGTCGCCGAGGAACAGCCCGACGCCCGTCTCCAGCTGACGTGCCTGCTCCTGCCGGACGCGCTCGATGTCACTGCTGCCCGCCTGCCGGCTGCTCCCATCGAGCAGGTCGCCGACCTGAGCCGGCAGATCCTCGCCGCCGTGGTCGACGAGGCCGAGATCGACGAGGACAAGGGACGGATCCGGATCGTCAAGCGGCTGCGGAGCGGTGGGTGAGCACGAACAACCGGGAGCGCGACGAGCAGCGTGAGCTCCTGGTGACCTACCACCGCACCCGCGACCTGGCCGTGCGCGACCAGCTCGTGGCCGCGAACCTCCGCCTCGCCCTCCACCTGGCCCGGCGCTTCTCCAACCGCGGCGTGTCCCTCGATGACCTCGAGCAGGTCGCATCGCTCGGCCTGCTGCGCGCCATCGACCGCTTCGACCCCGGTCGCGGCCTGGAGTTCTCCACCTTCGCCACCCCGACGATCCTGGGCGAGCTCAAGCGCCACTTCCGCGACAAGGGCTGGTCGGTCCGGGTACCCCGACGGGTGCAGGAGTTGAACCTGCTGTTGAACTCGATCGTCGCCGAGCTGACCCATCAGCTCGGCCGGTCGCCCACCATCGCGGAGCTCGCCACCGCCGCCCGAGCGTCAGAGGAAGAGGTCCTCGAGGCCATGGAGGCGGCCCAGGCGTACCGTTCGGCGTCCATCGACGGGCGCACCGCCGCCCACCCCGAGGCGGGCGACACCCAGCTGGGCGCCGATGACCTCGGCCTGTTCCAGGCGGAGAACCGCCTGCTGGTCGAGGAGCTGCTCGCCCGCCTCGCACCGCGCGAGCAGCTCCTGCTGCGCCTGCGCTTCTACGACGAGATGACCCAGCAGCAGATCGCCGAACGCCTCGGCGTCTCGCAGATGCACGTGTCCCGGCTGCTCGCCCGCTGCCTCGAGGACCTCCGAAACCGCGTCGAGATCTCCCAGAACCTCAGCTGACCCCGTTCTCGGATCACGCGTGCACCCCCACGGCGGTGTGATGTGGCGGGACGATCCGAGAACTCGGTCAGTTGTGGCCGGTGGAGCCGAAGCCGCCGGTGCCGCGGGAGGACTCACCGAGGTCGTCGACCTCGGTGAACGACGCCTCCTCGACCCGCTGGATTACCAGCTGGGCGATGCGGTCCCCCCGCTGGACCTCGAACGGCGTGGTCGGGTCGAGGTTGACCAGGAGCACCTTCAGCTCGTCGCGGTAGCCGCAGTCGATGAGGCCTGGGCTGTTCAGGCAGGTCACGCCGTGCTTGAGGGCCAGGCCGCTGCGGGGCTGCACGAACCCGGCCGTGCCCGGCGGGAGGGCGAGGGCGATGCCGGTGGGGATCAGGGCGCGACCCCCGCCCGGGGCGAGGGTCACCGCCTCACGTGCGCGCAGGTCGGCGCCGGCGTCACCGGGACGGGCGTACGCGGGGGCGGGCAGGTCGGGGTCGAGGCGCAGGATCGGGACGTGGAGCACGCCGGCACGCTATTGCGGTCGAGCACCACGGCGCCGACCTAACCTGCCCCGGTGCTCGTGTGGATGGACCTGGAGATGACCGGACTCGACCCGGAGCAGCACGTGATCGTCGAGATCGCCACCCTGGTCACCGATGACGACCTGGAGATCGTGGGTGAGGGCCCCGACCTGGTCGTGCACCAGCCCCCCGCTGCGTTCGAGGCGATGGACGACTTCGTCCGCACCATGCACACGACCTCCGGCCTGCT
>CAZCVS010000358.1:0-3662 GCA_964501845.1 uncultured Iamiaceae bacterium | reverse complement strand
CCGTTCTGGTCGTTGAGGTTGAAGGCGGGAGCGCGGTCACCAGCAGCAGGAGCATCAGCCATGGCGCTCACCGTACCGGCTCCGATCAGGGGCGCAGGCCGAGGGGGCTGTCGTTGATCATGTGGGTGCTGGCCATCTCGAAGTAGTCGATCATCCGCTGCTCGAGGTCGGGCGACAACCCTCCGGCCCTGACGGCGTCGACCATGTGGCCCAGCCAGGCGTCGCGCTCGGCCTGGCCGATCACGAACGGAGCGTGGCGCATCCGCAGCCGCGGGTGACCGCGTTCGTCGGAGTACATCGCCGTGCCCCCGCCCCAGTACTGGGCGAGGAACCCGGCGGTGTGGGCGATGGGCCCGCTCAGGTCCTCGGGGTACATGGGCCGCAGGACCGGGTCGGCGGCGACGCCCTCGTAGAACCGCTCCACCAGCTCCACGAACCACGGCAGCCCGCCGACGGCCTCGAACACGTTCACCTCCGGCCCGTCGACCGGCATGCTCACCACCTCAGGCTCCCGATCATCCGAGCAACCGCTGCGGGCCGCCGCCCGGGCCGAAGAACGCGCCTTCGGGACGGGCGTGGGCGTGGAAGTGGTTCGGGATGTTGCGCATGTTCCCGTCGATCCAGTGGGCACCCAGGTGCACCTGAGCCACGCGGATGAGCTGCGCCATCATGTGGCCGCGCTCGTGCTCGGGGGGCTCGGTGCCGTGGCCCCGCCACACCACCATCGGCGTGGCGCAGATCTCGCAGTCCGCGATCCAGCACACGTCGTCCTCGTGGTGCCAGGGCGTGATCTTGGCCGCCTCGCAGAGGGGGCACCCGTCGTCGAACGCACGATCCTCCGTCACGCCCCCATCGTACGGGCGCCACCTCCGCGGACCGCCATGGCGCCGCTACCGTCGTCGCGATGTCCGACGGAACGGGTTCAGCAGGCCAGGGGTACGTGGTGGCACCGGACTCGGGGTCGGGGCCCGGGGTCTTGGTGCTGCACGCCTGGTGGGGCCTGACGCCCTTCTTCCACTCGGTCTGCGACCGGTTGGCCGACGCCGGCTTCGTCGCCCTCGCTCCGGACCTCCACGGCGGAGGCCAGACCGCCGAGACGCCCGACGAGGCCGAGGCGCTCCTGGCAGCCACCGACCCCAATCGCACCGCCAACCTCGTCGTGTCGTCGATGTCGGCGCTGCGCTCGATGCCCGCCACGCCGCCGGGACGCATCGGCGTGCTGGGCTACTCGATGGGCGCCTCCTGGGCGTTCTGGGCCGCGACCCGCTTCCCCGACGACGTCGCGGCCGTCACCGCCTACTACGGGAGCCAAGACATCGACTTCTCGCCCGCCAAGGCCGCCTTCCAGGGCCACTTCGCCGAGATCGACGAGTTCGAGTCCGACGACAGCGTGAACTACCTCGAAGCCCAGCTGCGCCTGTGCGGCCACCCCGTCGAGTTCCACCGCTACCCGGGCACCGGCCACTGGTTCGCCGAATCCGACCGCCCTGCCGCCCACGTCCCCGCCGCCGACGACCTGGCGTGGGAGCGCACCACCGACTTCCTCCACCGCCACCTCGACGACCAGCCCTGATCCCTTGACCCGGGTGGGCACAGGTCGGCCGGTACGGTGGCCGACCATGACGTTCGTCCGACCCAGCACCCGCGCCGTGGCCGCCACCCTGATCGCGGCCGCCATCGGCATCCTCGCCCCGGCCTGCTCCTCCGGCAGCGACGGCGCCCAGGACAAGACCGCCGCCGTCTCCGACGACGCGGCCAGCGTCGACAAGACCACCACCACCACCGTCGCGCCCGAGACCACCACGGCGCCCACGGCGCCCGCCGAGCCGGTCGGCCTGCCCGAGCAGGAGGCGGCTGCCACCCGCCTCTACGACGCCTGGGTGGCCGATGACAAGGTCACCGCCGCAACGGTCGCCGACCCGGCCGCCGTCGAGAACATGTGGCAGGCGGCGCGGGGCAGCTACTCGCTCTACAACAAGTGCGCGAGCGGCGAGTTCGACACCTCGGGCTGCCTGTTCCGCGGCAACCTCGGCACCATCCAGATCGACCTCGAGAAGCGCGGCGACAACTGGGTCGTCGCCGGCGCCTTCTACAGCGAGCGCTGACCCACGCTTCTCGTCCAGGTTCTGCAGAACCTGTCCGGAAGCGACAGCCTCACGCTGTCAGATCCCGACAAGAACCCGTCCGAGGCGGAACCCGTCCAGAAGCGACAGCCTCAGGCTGTCGGATCCGGACAAGAACTGTGGCCCTCCTCAGGTGGCGTCGAGGGCGGTGCGGAGGGTGGCGATGAAGGCGTGGAGCTGTTCGGGGGTCTCGCCGTCGAGGATGCGGCGGACGACGGCGGTGCCGACGATGGCGCCGTCGGATTCGGCGGCGACCTCCACGGCCTGCTCGGGCGAGCTCACGCCGAAGCCCATCAGGACCGGCTTGTCGGTGAGTGCCTTGACCCGCTTGGCCAGCACGGCGCCCTGCTCACCGAGCGACGCCCGCTCCCCGGTGATGCCCATGAGGTTGACGCCGTAGATGTAACCGCGGCTCTGCTCGCACACCCGGGCGAGACGGTCGTCGGGGGTGATGGGGCCAGCCATGAGCACGGTCTCGATGCCGGCCTGATCGGCGGCGGCGCGCCACGGGCCCTGCTCCTCCATAGGGACGTCGGGCAACACGACACCGGAGACCCCGGCCTCGGCCAGCTCCCCGGCCATGCGCTCGTCGCCCATGTGGAAGACGAGGTTGTAGTACGTCATGGCCACGAGGGGTACGCCCGCGTCGATGCCGCGGAGGTCGGCGAGCACGGAGCCGGGCGTGGTGCCCTGGCGCAGGGCCAGCTCGGAGGCCTGCTGGATGACCGGGCCGTCCATGGCCGGGTCGGAGAACGGGATGCCGACCTCGATCACGTCAGCGCCGGCATCGGCCATGGCCCGGAGGTGCTCGGTCCAGGGGCCGAGGCCTCCGGTGAGGTACGGGACGAGCAGCTTCCGACCGCCGTCGCGGAGCGCCCGCAGGGACGTCTCCATCGGGCCGGGGGCGGGCGCAGCGGGCAGCGGCACGGCCGGGCTCACGACAGCTCTCCTTCGAGGATGTCCATCATCTGGGCGACGTCCTTGTCGCCGCGACCCGACAGGTTGAGCAAGACGGTCTGGCCCTGCATCGCCGGCGCCTCGCGCAGGATCCACGCCAGGCCGTGCGCCGGCTCCAGCGCGGGGATGATGCCCTCGGTGCGGGTGAGCACCTTGAACGCCTCGATGACCTCGTCGTCGGTGACCGGGTGGTACTGCGCCCGACCGATGTCCGACAGGTGGGCGTGCTCCGGGCCGACACCGGGGTAGTCCAGCCCGGCGGAGATGGAGTGCGCCTCCTCGACCTGCCCCCACTCATCCTGCATCAGGTACGAGTGCATGCCGTGGACCACACCGGGGATGCCGGCGCCCACTGCCGCGCCGCCGGCAGGCTCGACGCCCACGAGCGCGGCGGTCGTGTCGGCGAACCCCGAGAAGATGCCCGCCGCGTTGGAGCCGCCGCCCACGCAAGCGACCACGACGTCGGGATCGGCGCCGCCCAGCAGTGCACGCGACTGCTCACGGGCCTCGTCGCCGATGACCCGGTGCAGCTCGCGCACCAGCCACGGGTACGGGCTCGGTCATGGGCCCGCACCCGTACCC
>CAZCVS010000357.1:0-3675 GCA_964501845.1 uncultured Iamiaceae bacterium | reverse complement strand
CACCGTGCGGTCCCAGTCGTCGGGCTCGTCGAGCTCCTCCACCACCTCGGCGTCGAGCAGCGACGCGAAGAGGTCCTCGGCCCGGGCGACGTGCTCGGCCTGCTTCGCCTCGGTCTCGTAGTTGTCGGTGAGCAGCCGGTGCAGCGCGGCCCGGCCGTCGCCGGGACGGTCGAGCACGTTGAGCAGCATGGAGTGGGTCACGGTGAAGCTGGATGTGAGCGGCTCGGGCGGGGCGCCCACGAGGCGGTCGAACGTCGGCTGGCCCCACGACACCTGGCCGGGGGGCGGCTTCTTCTTGACCAGCTTGCGGACCTTCTTGTCCTGCTCGGTCCGGGCCGCGGCCTTGGCGGCGGCCTTGTGGTTCTCGATGACGTGGTCGGGGGCGAGGGCGATGACCGTGCCCATCGTGTCGAACCCGGCCCGCCCGGCCCGGCCGCCGATCTGGTGGAACTCGCGGGCGCTGAGGAGGCGGGTCGACGTGCCGTCGTACTTGGCGAGGGCGGTGAACACGACCGTGCGGATGGGGACGTTGATGCCGACGCCGAGCGTGTCGGTCCCGCAGATGACCTTGAGGAGGCCGGCCTGGGCCAGTCGCTCCACGAGGCGCCGGTACTTGGGCAGCATCCCGGCGTGGTGGACGCCGATGCCGTGGCGGACGAACTTCGCGAGCGTCTTGCCGAAGCCGGGGGCGAAGCGGAACCCACCGAGCAGCTCCGCGATCTCGTCCTTCTCGGGCCGGGTGAGCAGGTTGGTGCTCATCAGCGACTGGGCCCGCTCGACCGCCGATGCCTGCGTGAAGTGGACGACGTAGACGGGGGCCTGGTGCGTCGAGAGGAGCTCCTCGAGGACCTCGGTCAGCGGCCGCATCTCGAAGTGGTGCACCAGCGGGATGGGACGGGTGGCCGAGCGCACCACGGCGACCTCGCGCCCGGTGCGCTCCGGCAGGGTCTCGGTGAACCGGGTGACGTCGCCGAGCGTGGCGGACATCAGCACGAACTGGGCGTCGGGCAGCTCCAGCAGCGGGACCTGCCACGCCCAGCCGCGGTCGGGGTCGGCGAAGTAGTGGAACTCGTCCATCACGACCTGGCCGACGTCGGCGTCGGCGCCCTCCCGCAGGGCCAGGTTGGCCAGGATCTCCGCCGTGCAGCAGATGATCGGAGCATCGGGGTTGACCGATGCGTCGCCGGTGAGCATCCCGACGTTGTCGGCGCCGAACGTGGCCGACAGGTCGAAGAACTTCTCCGACACCAGGGCCTTGATGGGTGCGGTGTAGTAGGTCCGCCGTCGTTCGGCGAGGGCGGCGAAGTGGCCGGCGATGGCGATGAGGCTCTTGCCGGAACCGGTCGGGGTGTCGACGATGACGTGCGACCCGGCCACGATCTCGAGCAGGGCCTCCTCCTGGTGCGGGTACATCGCCAGGCCACGGGCGTCGACCCAGGCCGAGAACGCGTCGAGGATCGCATCGGGCTCGGGCGGCACCGGGACGAGGTCACCGAGCGCAGCCATGGCTCGCAGCGTAGGAGGTGCCTCGCGGGGCGTCGGCCGAGCAGGCTCGGATGTGGACCGCTATCGTTGGCTCCGGCAGCCCGCGGACGGTCCAGGGAGGGAGCGACCCGAGGTGCTGCACCAGGGAGGGGATCGTCTCGACACGGCGTCGTTGCGCAGGGATGTCGCGCGCGGCACCCCTCCTCCACAGGCCCCCCACCGGCCGAGCCCGCCCATCCCGCGGGTCGCGGCTCGGCCGGGTGGGGTCACCCCTGGGTGGGACCTTCGGCCCTGTTGGCGCGTTCCGCGCGGCGCGACCGTGAGGTCATGCGCACGCTTCTCATCGAACCCACCCCCGCCGGGCCGGCGTCGTTGGCCCGGGACCTCGATGCGGCAGGCCACGACGTGGTCCGGTGCCATCCGCCGGACGCACCGTCGTTCCCCTGTGCCGGCCTGACCGACGGTTGCCCGCTCGACCACTCGATGCCGATCGACGTGGCGATCGCGGTGCGCGACGAGGCTCGGCCCGCACCCACCGCGGACGAGGCCGCGGTCACCTGTGCGATCCGCGCCGGCCTCCCGGTGGTGGTGGTCGGCCCGCCTGGGGCCAACCCCTTCTCCGCATGGTCGGAGCCGTGCCACGACCCGGCGGACGTCGGTGCCGCGTCCGAGCGGGCGATCGCCGGCGTGGCGGAGCGCCGCGCCGCGCCGCTCCAGGCCGAGGCTGAGCGCGTCATCGCCCTCGAGGGGGTCGACGTCGGCTCCGTCGAGGTGACCGTGGATCGAGACGGAGACCTCGCGGCCGTCACCGTGCGCACCGAGCGACCGGTGCCGAAGGACCTGGCGGGCGTCATGGCCACGCGGATCCATGCCGTCGACCAGGTCGGCACGTGGCCGACCGCCAAGCTCAGCGTCAACATCATGTCGAAGGGCTGAGCGCCGAGCCGGCGTCGATCGACCCAGTGCGCAGCTCGGCTGGTTCGGGTACAACCAAGTCGACCATCCGCTGCACCGGAGTGACCCATGGACATCTCGACCCGCCCCGTCGCGCCCAGCCCCTACGACCTGTTGCCCGAGGTCCCGTCGTTCACCGTCACGAGCGAGGACTTCGCCGATGGCCAGCGCATGGGCGACGAGTTCGTGTACTCGGGCGGCAACCAGAGCCCGCAGCTGAGCTGGTCGGGTGCGCCCGAGGGCACGAAGTCCTTCGCCATCACCTGCTTCGACCCCGATGCTCCGACCGGGTGCGGGTTCTGGCACTGGTTCGCCATCGACGTCTCGGCCGACACCTCGTCGGTCACCCGTGGCGAAGCCGCCCCCGGCTCGCACTGTGCCCGCAACGACTTCGGCAACGACGGCTACGACGGCTGCGCGCCGCCGCAGGGCGACCGCGAGCACCGCTACATCTTCGCCATCCACGCCCTCGACACCGACGACACCGGCGTGCCCGCCGGAGCCAGCCCGACGTACGCGAGCTTCGTCCACGTCGGCCACACCATCGCCCGCGCCACCATCACCGGCACCTGGTCGCACTGACACCTCGGCCAGAGGATCCGCGGGAGGGTCAGCGAGGGGATCGGCGAGGACCAGCGACGGGCGCGCCTGGCAGCATGCGGGCATGACCGATCGCTACGCCGAGTTCGACACCCTCACCTTCGACCGCCCCGCACCCAAGGTCCTGCGGATCACGCTCGACGGCCCCGGCCTCAACTCGGTCGGCCACGACGCCCACCGCCAGCTCGCCGACGTGTGGTTGGCGGTGGACCGCGACCCGGACACCAACGTCGCCCTCATCCGGGGTGCCGGGAAGGGCTTCTCCGCTGGCGGGAGCTTCGAGCTGCTCGACGACCTCATGACCGACCCGGCGGTCCGGCTGCGGATCATGCGGGAGGCGCGAGACCTCGTCTTCAACGTCATCGGTTGCTCGAAGCCGATCGTGTCCGCCGTCCACGGTCCTGCGGTCGGCGCAGGGCTGGTCGCCGCGATCTTGGCCGACGTGTCGGTGGTGGGTCGCACCGCCAAGATCATCGACGGCCACACCCGCCTCGGCGTCACCGCCGGCGACCACGCCGCCATCTGCTGGCCCCTGCTGTGCGGGATGGCCAAGGCCAAGTACTACCTGCTCACCTGCGACCCGCTCAGCGGCGAGGAGGCCGAGCGCATCGGCCTGGTCTCGATCTGCGTCGACGA
>CAZCVS010000356.1:0-3676 GCA_964501845.1 uncultured Iamiaceae bacterium | reverse complement strand
GCTCTGGCGCACCTCTGGCGGTCCGGTGGGAGGATCTTCACCGTCGAGAGTGGAGAGGTGCTGCAAGACGATCCAGACGACCCCATGCGAAAGGCAATGCGTCAGATGGTCGGCGTGTTTTCCGAGCTTGAGCGGTCGATGATCGTGAAGCGGCTGAAGGATGGTCGTCGCACAAAGGCTCAGAAGGGGGAGTACGCCTATGGGAGTCCTCACTACGGCTACCGAGCCGAGGGCGGCGCACTGGTGGCCGACCAAGGTGAGCAGGCAGCCCTAGAGCGCATCCAAGAGCTTCGGGCTGAAGGACGTTCCTATCGGGAGGTCGCCTCAATCTTGACCCAAGAAGGTTTCCGACCGAAGCGGTCTGATCGCTGGCACGTCGAGTCGCTTCGTCGGATCGTTGCCCGTCAGGACGCTCTGGTGGCCCCTTGAGCGGTGACGCCTATTCGCAGCACTTGAAAGGCTTCGGCGCTAGATGCACCAATTTGGCAGGGCATCCTCAAAGTCGAAGCCCCAGCCATAGTACGCCTGAGCAAGTTCGAACACAGCGGGTCGAGCCGAACCCGACGTGTTGATTCGACACAGTTGCTCTCCAACTGTCGCTGGGGTGGCATCGGGGCCGAGTGTGAGTACCACTGCTGCATCAGTTGCGTACCAGTCCCAGAGATTGACGTTCAACGAGCCGTCAGGACATGTGGCGGGAGCAGCCGTACCGTTCTGGTACTTCTCAAGCTCAAGTTCGCACAGAGACGTCCTGGGAAGTTCGGTTGCGGGCGGCAGTACCCGTGCTTCAACCGGCCGTGCCGTGGACTCATTACCCGGCACGGTGATGACTACAGATGTGTCATCTGGAACTTCGTCGTATGAAGGCACTGAGGTCGTCGGGGGGCGTGTCATGGGAGGCCTGGTCGATGACGTAGGCGAGTAGGTGGACGTCGGGGTGGCGGCCGATGATGAACTTGGTTTGTCGCTTCTGAGTGATCCCCCGAGATGGTCCACCACGAGCTGTACGTCTCTCCGGCTGCCGTACACTACCCAGTTGTCGCCCGTGGCTGCCCAATGGTGTGGGCCGACCCACAAAGAGTTCGCCCACCGATCTGCGGCCGATCGGCTCTTGAATGTCGCAAGGTACATTCCGGTCAGTTGGCCATACTCATTCGGGCCGTTGTGACAAAGCTGAACTCCATTTGCGGAGTCTCTTTGGCGTTCCAATGTTGGACCGGCGAGTGCTTCGATCTGCATTCCGTTCAAAGGTCGGAGAGGCGGCTGGTTCTCAACTTGCACGCAAACGACCCCAGCAGCTTGGACTTCCTCCGAAAGCTCTGTCACCAGTGTGATATCTGGTTCGGTATCACGGACGGCAAGGACCACGACGACACAAGTGACGAGCAACGCCGCTGCTATCAGCGCCACCCGGCGACGCCTTCTGCTGGGATCGTCGGTAGCGGTGCTGGATTCATTCTCTGGCACCCAAGGACGATACTTGGCCGTCTCGCCAGGCACGGCAGACCGGGGCAACAGGTGGGGCCGAGCGACCGGCTGACCTGTCTTGACCGGGTGGCTACTGACGGGCTCGCCTCGGTAAAGATCCTCGCCAGAAGTTGGCAGGTTGGAGCCGATGTTGGCATGGAGGCTGAGGCCGCTCAGAGGCCGCAGAACCTTGGTGGATGCTGGGGAACGTTGGGGAGTGACCGACAGCCGAACCGCAGGTCACGACTCGTCTTGTGCTTCGTCGCCTGGTCGCTCGCTAGTCTGACCATCCCTGATAAGGGTGAGGTCGCTGGTTCGATTCCAGCTAGCCCCACGAGATCGTTCCCATCCCGGAGGCAACCGTGACGATGATTCGCCGAGCGTTGGTCGCCCTCGGGCTGGCCGGCCTGGTGGCCGCCGTCTTGCGGGTGCGCGGATCGGGCGGTACGCCCCCGCAGCGCGGTGGGTGGCGCGAGCTGTCGCCTGACGAGCTGCGCTGATGCACGTCGCGGTCGTGGGCCTGGGCGCCGTCGGCACCCGGGCCGCTCGCCAGCTCGCGTCCACCGATGACGTCGAGCGGGTCACGCTGTACGAGACCCAGGAGGGTCGGGTGGCCGAGGTCTCCTCGTCACTCGGGGTCAAGGCCCGTGGCGGTGCCGGTGCTCCCGATGCGCTCCAGGATGTCGATGTCGTGCTGCTCGCTACGCCGTGCGGCACCCAGCTGGCCCCGGCTCGGGCGCTGGTGGCCCGCGGCATCCCCGTCGTCAGCACCTCCGACGACCTCGACGAGGTGCGGGGCCTGCTCGATCTCGGCTCGGAAGCGGAGGCCCGCGGCACCTCGGTCGCGGTCGGTGCCGCGTTCTCGCCCGGCCTGACCTGCCTGCTCGCCCGCCTGGCCGCGGATCGGCTCGACAGCGTCGACGAGATCCACGTGGCCCGCCTCGGCACCGGCGGACCGGCGTGCGCCCGCCAGCACCACGGTTCGCTGGGCGGCACCGGCCTCGACTGGCGCGACGGCGGCTGGCAGCGGCGGGCCGCGGGGTCGGGCCGTGAGCTGAGCTGGTTCCCCGATCCCATCGGCGCGGCTGACTGCTACCGGGCCGAGCTCCCCGATCCGCTCCTGCTCGTCCCCGCGTTCCCCGGTGTCGGCCGGGTGACGGCCCGTCTCGCCGCCACGCGGCGCGACCGGCTCACTGCCCGTCTCCCGATGCTGCGCCCCCCGCACCCCGAGGGCGGTCTCGGCGCCGTGCGCGTCGAGGTCCGCGGTCGGGGTCGTGACGGGATCGCCGTCGAGATCCTCGGTGCCATGGACCGCCCGGGCATCGCCGGTGGAGCGGTGGCTGCGCTCGCCGCGGTGGAGCTGGGGGCGGGGCGCGGCTGCCACGCGGGAGCGTCCGGCCTCGCCACCATGGTGGAGGTCCGCCCGTTCCTGCGCGAGCTCGCTCGCCGCGGTGTGAAGGTCGCGGTCTTCGGCTGAACACCGCCGGTCACCGTGCGTGGCAATGTGACCACCGTACGGGAAAGTTTCGCCCAACCTTCTGGGCCAAATGACTCAAAGACGGTAGAACCGGGCCGATCGAGAGCGGTTTCATGAGAAATCGTTCAAGTCGCCTCAACTTCGGTCCGTAACCCTCTGCACCCCACTGGACACGGGGTCGACAACGAAAGAGGGCGATGATGAACACGGGTACCGACAAGGAGACGCAGAAGCTCATCGAGGACCACCTCCCGCTGGTGCGGCACGTGGTGTTCCAGGTGGCGGTGAACTTCCCCCGCCACGTCGATCGTGAGGAGCTGGCCACCGCCGGTGCGCTCGGGTTGGTCGAGGCGGCGCGCCGCTACGACGAGACCCGCGGGGTTCCCTTCGACCGCTTCGCGGCGCAGCGCATCCGGGGGGCGATCCTCGATGCGGTCCGCGCCGCCGACTGGGCGCCCCGATCGGTGCGCAACCTCGCTCGCCGGCTCGAGTCGATCGAGCAGCGCCTGGCCAGCAACCTCGGCCGGATGCCGTCGGCCGACGAGACCGCCGAGGCCCTGGGCGTCAGCAAGGACGAGCTGCGCCGCCTCCAGGACAAGATGTTCCGCTCGGTCGTCCTCGCCCTGGAGTACGACGTCAACGACGGCGACGAGGACCTGACGCTCGTCGAGGTGCTCACCGACGATGCCACCCTCGAGCCGTCCGAAGAGCTCGCGGCTCTCGAGCTCTTCG
>CAZCVS010000355.1:0-3685 GCA_964501845.1 uncultured Iamiaceae bacterium | reverse complement strand
TTCTCGACAGTCCGCGAGGGGCGCCGGTACCGTGGCTTGGTGTCCGCCCCGCAGATCGTGCCTGATCCCGACGGTGATCCGCTCGGCTCGCGGCTCCTCTCGGCGGCGACCGAGGTCTTCGCCGAGGAGGGCTACGCCGGCGCGCGGGTGGCCGAGATCGCCCGGCGGGCCGGGGTGACCACCGGTGCGATCTACTCGCGCTACGCGGGCAAGGACGAGCTGCTCGCCTCGGCCATCGCGGCCGCGACCGCCGGGGAGTTCGACTCGCTCTTCTCGGACCACCGGTTCGAGGGCCGCATGGAGGACATCTTGCGGATCGCCGGCGCCCACCTGGTGGAGCGCAACCAGAGCCCCACCCAGCGCGAGCTGTTCGCCCCGGGGATGCTGCTCGAGTCGTTCGTGGCGGCGCGCCACGAGCCCACCGTCTTGGCGTTCCTCCAGGCGCGGATGATCGACCGCCGCGACCGGCTGGCGGAGATCGTCCGCGGCGCGAAGGCCACCGGCGGCATCGACGACGAGATCGACACCGACTCGCTCGTCACCTTCTGCCACGCGGTCGGCTTGGGCTTCCTCCTGCTCGAGGTGCTCGATGCCCCGCTGCCCGACACCGAGGCGTGGGAGCACCTGATCGGCCGGCTGCTCGCCGCGGTGGGCGATCCGGCGGCGTTCGCCCGGACCGCGGCCGCGGAGCTCGCCCCCGCCCCGGACTGAGGGCGCGTGGCGGGGGTGGTTCCCGTCGGCGGGGACGGATGTGGAAACGTGGTCGGATGCCCACGTCGCCGCGATCGCCACGTCTGCCGTGGTGGCAGCGGCGCTGGCCGTCGGCGCTGGTGTTCGCCCTCGTCGTGGGGGTGATGGCCGTCGCAAGCGTCGCGCTGTGGTCGGACGTGGGCGATGTGCTGCCCGACGTCGGCAAGGACAAGCAGGGCGAGGACCCGTGGAACGACCCGGTCGGGATCGAGAAGGTCGGCGAGCTCCACATCGTGCGGATCCCCGACTGCGCCGCCGCCCCGGTCGTGCGCATCGGCCTCTGGGACGAGGCGAGCAATCCCTACTGGGAGGTCTCCGGGCCCCCGACGCCGATGGAGGCCTTCGCCGTCGGGGTCACCCCGGACGGCTTCACCGAGACCAAGGCGTACACGGCCCCGCCTGCCGATGCCGTGCTCCGGCTCGTCGTGTTCCGCAAGGTGAAGGGCGTCGCCGGCCTCCGGTACCAGACGTCCGACCTCCGGTCCGGCTACGTCGCGAGCGGTCTTCCCATCGGCCGCTACGGGGTCGAGCGGTTCCAGACGGGCGACGTCTGCGGCGACGGGGATGAGGGCGACGGGGCCACGACCTCCACCTCGATCGCCACCACCACGACGACGGCCGTGGGCGGTTGACCAGCGGTCAGGCAGCGATCAGAGCTGGGTGCGGCCCCGGTCGGTGATGCCTTGGCGGCGCCGCTCGATCTCGTCGGGGTCGAGGCCCAGGCCCTGCCACGCCGCGGCCACATCGGACTCGACAAGCCAGGCGTCGCCCACCGTCACCCGGGAGCCCGCGGCGTAGGTGGCGAAGATCTGGCGGACGGCGCGCTGGTCGCTCGACACGATGTCGGCGGCGATGCCCCGGGCGAACGGCAGGAGGTCGTCGTGGGCGACGACGTGGTTCACCAGGCCCCACTCGAGGGCCTTCTGGGCGTCGCAGAAGTTGCCGGTGGCGCTCATCTCCCGGGCCCGCCGCAGGCCGATGGCCTGGGGGAGCAGCACGGTCAGGCCCCACCACGGCTGGATGCCCACCCGGGCGTGGGTGTCGGCGAACCGGGCCCGGTCCGACGCGACGAGGAAGTCGCAGGCGAGGGCCAGCTCGAACCCGCCGGTGATGGCGGCGCCGTTGATGGCGCCGATGACGGGCTTGGGGCCCGGAGGCAGTGGGCCGCGCTTGTCGATGGGCGTGTCGTCGCGGGGCTGCGTGCCGGCGAGGGTGCTCGATCCGGCGCCGAGCTCCTTGAGATCGAGCCCGGCGCAGAACGCCGGGTCGGCGCCGGTGAGGATGATGACGTCCACCGCGTCATCGGCCTGAGCGTCGCGCACCGCGGCGACGAGGCCCTTCAGCAGGGCGCCGGAGAGGGCGTTGCGGGCCTCGGGGCGGTTCAGCGTGATGGTGGCGATCTGGTCGGCCACCTCGGTGAGGATGAGCTCGCTCACGGCTGGCTCCTTGTGGTTGGGGGAACGGTCGGTCAATCGGCGGGTTGTTCGTCGGGCGGCGCGAACTCGAAGGTGAGATCGCCCAGGCGCACGAGCGTGGAGGCGATCCAGCCGCCCATGGAGCTGAAGTGCTCGTCGAGCTTCGAGCCGTCGGCCAGCACGTCCTCATCGAGCTCGTAGGTGCCCTCGTAGGACACCTCGATGGCCCACTCGACCTCCTCGAGGTGCTGGCCGTGGATGATCTCGACGGTGGGGCCCGATCGCACGAGGCGCTCGGAGCCGATCAGGCTGGACTCGGCGGGAAGGACCTCCAGCACCTTGGCCGGGTCGGGCGGCTCGGCGAGGCGCTGGATGCGCAGGACGATCTCGATCTCGATGCGGGGCGGTTCGTCGATCGCGTCGCCGATGTACCAGGACCGGTACGCCGTCTGGGACCAGGTGGGCCAGTCGAGCGTGAGGTCGGCGCGGGTGCGCGGGGGCGACCCCTCGCCGGGCAGCGCATAGGAGGTCTCCCACGTCAGGTCGCCCAGCAAGACGTCGGCCTGGAAGCGTTCCTCGAACGCCTGGCGTTCGAGCATGGCCCCCTCGACCGTGTCGCGGAGGGCGCCGATGGCATCGGTGAACACATGATCGAGCATCTGCGCCGGACCCTACCGGCCGTCGTCGGAGGTGGTCCGATCGGCGTGGTCGTCCATCGCCGCGACGGGCACGGACAGGCCGAGCGCCCGGTGGCGCAACGTCGCGATCCGGCGTCCGCGCTGCACCGCGGGCTTGATGCGGCCGAGTCCGTCGCCGAGCACCGCGGCGGTGGCCTCGAGGTCGTCGACGTCGACGGCCAGGCCGAAGAAGGTGGCGGGCGCCTCGGCGGCGGGGAGCCCGGCGCCCACGTCGCCGCTCACCACCTCCAGCACCACGGGTCCGAGCTTGAAGAACGCCTGGCGCATCGGAGACCCGTTGCTCCGGGTGTCGCGGATGCGGCGCAGATCCAGGCCCGCAGCCTCGGCCGCGGCGATGGTCCGGTCGAGGTCGGGGGTCAGGACGACCACGTGGTCCAACCCGGTGACGCCGTTGGGGTGCGGCTCCGGCTCGCCGGGAGAGGTCGTGTCGCCCCGCTGTTTCACTTCGGAGCGACAATCCGTGGGCAGCCCGTCGAGCGATCCGTCGGTGATGGTCAGCCCCGACACCGTCCAGCCGGTGATCCCGCGCCGGCCCTCATCGCCGGTCGTGCCGGTCAGGCGGATGGCGACCGGGCCGACGGCCACCCGGTCCCTGTCGACGGTGAACCCGGCCGCGGCCCACGCCGCAGGGTCGTCCGCGATCTGGATCTCGATGAGCCGGGCGGGGGTGCGTGCCTGGTCAGCCCGTGTCTCCATGCCCGCGGACCCTACCGGCGAGACCCGCATCCGAGTTCCGCCCGTCCGGTGGCAGCCGGTACCGTGAGCCACGACTGGCCGTGGCGCAGTTTGGTAGCGCACCGCGTTTGGGACGCGGGGGCCGTG
>CAZCVS010000354.1:0-3695 GCA_964501845.1 uncultured Iamiaceae bacterium | reverse complement strand
CGCAGGTCGTTGCCGAACTCCGCCTGCAGGTCCAAGAAGCAGTCGAGCGGCTCGACGCCGCGCTCGGCCGCCACCGACGCGAACGAGCGGCCGATCAGCGACGGGTCCGGACAGTCGATGATCTTGGGCTCGTCGAGGTCGCGGTGCCACGCCTTGGGTGAGAGCGGGTTGGTCCACTGCTTCTTGAACATCTCCCGCCACGCCGGATCGGCGAGGAGCGCCTTGCGGGTCTCGAGGTCCGTCTCGTGCAGAGCCTGGGTCCCCGCACCGAGCTCCTCCATCACCGGGACCTCCATGCCGTCGACCCACAGCTCGAACGGGAGGGGGAGCGACTGCCAGCGCATCTGGGCCTTGAGGCGGTCGTTCAGGAACGAGGTCATCGTGCCGGCGATGCGGTGGGTGCCGCGCATGGCGATCGAGTCGACCATCGAGATCACCATCATCTTCAAGGATTTGCGCCCGACGCCCGTCGACATCACGCCGATGAGCGGGATGTTCCAGCGCCCGGCGAGGTCGGGCACCATCTGCATCACCCGCTCGCGGGCCCGGAGCACCTTGGCGAAGTGCCGGTACTCCTTCCACTTGGCGTACACCGACGGGGTGCTCTTGGACCGGTAGCGGTCGCCGTCGAGCTTGTCCCACGGCAGCGTGTTGAAGCTCATGCCGAGGTAGCCGGCATCGAGGGCGCCGTGGAGCTGGCGGGTCATCTCGTCGAGCTCTGCGGTGGTCGGGCGGGCATCCTCGTCGACCGAGCGGCCGAGCCCCATCACCGCGGACCGAACCGCCGAGTGGCCGAACATGGCGGTGACGTTGGGGCCGAGCGGCAGGGCGTCGAGGTGGTCGAGGTACTCGGCGGGCGTCTCCCAGTCCTTGATCTTCTCGAGCAGCGGCAGGACGGTCTCGTAGGGGACGGCCTCGACCCGGCAGAACTGGTCGGCCAGGTCCTCGGGCGTGCCCACGGCGAACGACAGCCCGCACGACCCGACCAGCACGGAGGTGACGCCGTGGCGGACGGACTCGCCGAGTGCCGGCGCCATCTCGATCTCCGCGTCGTAGTGCGTGTGCAGGTCGATGAAGCCGGGCGTGACCCACTTGCCGATGGCATCGATGACGGTGGCGCCGTCGGGGGCGGGGAGGTCGAGGCCGATCTGGGCGACGATCCCGTCGCGCACCAACACATCGGCCCGCAGCCCCGGCCGCTGCCCGGAGCCGTCGAACACCGTGCCGCCACGGATCAGAACAGGGGGATCGGTCACATCGGCCATGGCGTCAGGCTACGACCGATCGCCGGACTTGACCAGCGGGTCAAGTTCGAGGTTCCGTCCGCCGGGTCACTGCCGGTCGCACGTCCAGGGGTCGCCGTCCGAGGTGTCGACCGTGATGGAGCGGGCGCCGCGGATCTCGACGTCGACATCGAGCGCCGGCGGGTTCTTGGCGATCTCGGACATCTCCTCGACGGTCATGTCCTCCTCGATCAGGTCGGGGGCGTACAACCCGGGCTTCTGCATGGTGAAGCCGGTGCTGTCGAGCGTCAGCTCGTCGAACCGGTCGATGCGCATCGCGGTGGCGTCGTCGCCTCGGAGGTCGAAGCGGATGGACAGGTCGCCGTCGTCGATCTCCCAGGTGCCGGTCAGGGTCTCGGGCGGGGCGTCGGGTCCGCCTGGCTCGACGGAGAACGCTCCCTTCTCGATGGTGATGGCGAACGGGGTCTCGCTCGCACCGGGCGCCGCCGGTTCGCACGCCCAGGTCCCGACGGCCAGCTGCGAGATGGCCGCCTCCTTCGCTGCGTCGCTACCGCACGCCGCAACCCCGAGCGTGATCGCAATTGCGGCGAGCAGTGCGGTCGGGCGGGTGGAGCGGCGTCCGCTCGTTCGAACCATCTGCGCACCCTAGGTACTGTCGGCTGTCGGGACGGGCGGAGCGGCCCGGGAGGGGACGACCACCGTGAGGGCGAGACGCGGGCGCAGACCCACGAATGCGATCATCGCGGTCGTCGTGGCCGCGGTCCTGGTGGCCGTGCTGGCCGCCCGATCGGGCGGCCGCGACGGTGACGGGACGACCACGTCGGATACGTCGACCACCGCCACGTCCACCGCCACGTCCATCACGGTTCCGGCGACCGCGGTCCCAGCGCCGGGAACGGTCGGGGAGCGGCTCGCCGGGCTCGAGGTCCGGACGGCGGATCCCGTCGAGCGCTACCGGCGCGCAGCCTTCGGCGGCGACTGGGACTACGACCCGGCGACGGGATGCAACACCCGCGAGCTGGTGCTGATCGACGAGTCGGTCTTCGAGCCGGAGGTGGACGACCGGTGCCGCACCACGCTCGGCCGCTGGCGATCGCTCTACGACGGCGTGACGACGGACGATCCCGCGGATCTCCAGATCGACCACTTCGTCCCACTGGCTGATGCCTGGCGCTCGGGTGCCGATGCATGGACGCCGGATCAGCGCCGAGCGTTCGCCAACGATCGGACGAGCCCCGACACGCTCGTGGCGGTGACGGGCTCGACCAACCAGTCCAAGGGCGACTCCACTCCGGACGAGTGGCTTCCGCCCGACGAAGGTGCCTGGTGCACCTACGCCGAGATGTGGGTCGAGGTGAAGGCGGCCTGGCGCCTCTCGGTCACCGCACCCGAGCGTGCCCGCCTGGTCGAGCTCCTCGCCACCTGCTGACATCCGTCGGGCTTGTAGGTGGGCGTGGTGGATCTCGCTGTCAGACCACCTCAGTATGTTTCGTGCTTCCCAACGCTGCCCGAGAGGCATACCATATGAGCATGGTCGCAATAGAAGAGTCGAAGACTCACCATATGAAGGTGACGACCGCCGGGCAGGTCTCGGTGCCGGCGGAGGTGCGCAGGCGGTGGGCCACCAGTCGGGTGAAGATCACCGACGAGGGCGACCGCCTCATCATCGAGCCCGAACCGGAGAACCCCTTCCGCGACCTCATCGGGATCCTTGCCGGGCCGGGCCCGACGTCTGACGAGATGAAGGCGGAGGAGCGGGCCATGGAGGAGGAGCGCGAGCGCCGCAAGTATCCGTGGATGTTCGAGGGTGAGGCCGAGGACGGCGATGAGGGAGGCGTCGTCTCGTGACCGTGGTCTTCGATGCCACCGCCCTGATCGCGATCCTGCGAGGGGAACGAGGTGCCGACGAGGCGGCGGTTGCGGGGCTCGATGGCGGGGCAGTCACCGCCGTCAACTTCGCCGAGGCGCGCGACTCGCTGGTCCGTTCCCTTCCCGAAATGAGCGACGTGGGCGCTGCGGTCGACCGGTTCGTGGACCGGGGCCTCTCGATCTTGTCGTGCGATCGTTCCTTGGCCGTGCGCGCCGCAACGCTGCGAAGCGAGCACTACCGGCGACGCGGGCGGGCGGTCTCGCTCGCTGACTGCTTCGCGATCGCGGCGGCGGAGGATCGGGGCGTGCCGCTCGTGACCAGCGATCGGGACCAGGCGACCGTCGCCCGGGCCGTCGGGGTCGAGGTTCGGGCCATCCCGAACTCCGCAGGACTCCTGCCGGACGGCCCGTAGCAGAGCCGTCGCGCCTGTCAGCCGGTGATGGCGGTGATGCAGGTGGGGTCGCCGCCGGCGCGCGACGCCTCGGTCAGGGCGGTGGCATCGCCGTAGAGGGCTTCGAGCATGCCGCGGACCATGCCGCGGTCGACGGCGCAGATGACCGGGTGTTCGACGGCGGCGTCGC
>CAZCVS010000353.1:0-3697 GCA_964501845.1 uncultured Iamiaceae bacterium | reverse complement strand
GCGGTGGCGAGGGCCTCGTCGGTGCGCTCGTTGCGGGCGAAGTACAGCTGGCCGCGGTGCAGGTAGACGGTGCAGCCGGCCGGACCCCCGAAACGAGCGGCTCCGGTGCGGCCGTCGGCAGAGAGCACCTTGAGGATGCCTGCGGGGGAGAAGTCCTCAAGTGTTCCGTTCAGCGTCATTCGGATCCGCGTCCCTCGAAAAATGGTGTGGTGCCGATACCGAACAGTCGGCCTGAGCGGAGGCGAGTTGAGGCTTTCGGCCTATCGAACCGGGTGCGGTTCCGTGCGTTTCGGCCCCCCTACGTTGTCATACCGCGAAGGTAGGGTGCTCGCCGATGAGCGACGACCAGCCAGCGGAGCGCGCCGAGGCGCTGAGGGCCGAGATCTCCGAGCACAACCGGCGCTACCACGCGGAGGACGCGCCCACGATCTCCGATGCCGACTACGACGAACTGGTCCAGGAGCTGCGGGCCATCGAGGAGCGCTTCCCCGAGATGGCCGTGCCCGATTCCCCGACCGTGCAGGTCGGCGCGGCGCCGTCGGCGACGTTCGCCTCGGTGGTCCACCGTCAGCCGATGATGTCGCTCGACAACGCCTTCTCCGCCGACGAGCTGGTGGCCTGGGGGGAGCGGTTGGCTCGCCGCCTGGCCCGTACCGCCAAGGCAGCCGAGGTCGCGGCTGGCGCGGCCGAGCCGGCCTCGCTGTTCGACGACCCCGGCGATGATCCCGGAGGCAGCCTCGACGGCGCGCCGGTCGACCCTGCCGGCGTGGACCCGGCGCTGGCCGATGTCGCACCGGAGGTGGAGGAGGCCGTCGGCTACTGCTGCGAGCTCAAGATCGACGGCGTCGCCATCTCGCTGCGCTACGAGGGCGGGCTGCTGGTCCAGGCCGCCACCCGCGGCGACGGCAAGGCGGGCGAGGACGTGACCGCCAACGTCCGCACCATCGACGACATCCCCGACCGGCTCGCGGACACGCCGGCGGGCATCCCGCCGGTCCTCGAGGTCCGAGGCGAGGTGTACATGTCGCTGGAGGCGTTCGGGGACCTCGTGGCCTTCCAGGAGGAGGAGAACCGGGTGAAGGCGGAGGCGGGCCGCAAGCCCAGCCCCGTGGCGTCCAACCCCCGCAACGCCGCAGCCGGCTCCCTGCGCCAGAAGAACGCCGCGGTCACCGCCCGCCGGAAGCTGTCGATGTGGTGCTACCAGCTGGGCGAGGTCGAGGGCGGCCCCGCGTTCCGCACCCACAAGGAGACCCTGGACCAGCTGGCCGCCTGGGGGTTCGCCGTCAACCCGGAGCACCGGGTCTTGGACACGGCCGAAGAGGTGGCGGCGTTCTGCGACCGCTGGCAGCACCAGCGCCACGACCTCCCGTACGAGATCGACGGTGTCGTGGTGAAGGTGGACGACCTCGCCCGGCGGGAGGCGCTCGGCTTCACGGCGCGGGCGCCGCGCTGGGCCATCGCCTACAAGTTCCCGCCCGAGGAGCGCACGACCCGCCTCGAGCGCATCGAGGTGTCGGTCGGCCGCACCGGCCGCGTCACGCCCTTCGCCGTGCTGGACCCGGTGTTCGTGGGTGGTGTCACCGTCGCCAGAGCCACCCTGCACAATCAGGATCAGGTGGCGGTCAAGGACGTGCGCGAGGGCGACACCGTCATCGTGCGGCGCGCCGGCGACGTCATCCCCGAGGTCGTCGGCCCCCACCTGCCCGACGACGCCGCCCGAGCCGCGCACGAGGCCCGACCGGCATGGGAGTTCCCGCGGTTCTGCCCGTCGTCTCGCCCCGTGGAGCTGGTCCGGCCCGAGGGGGAGAGCGACACGCGCTGCCCCGACCCGGAGTGCCCCTTCAAGGTGGCGGGGATGATCGAGCACTTCGCCGGCCGGGGCTCGATGGACATCGAGGGGTTCGGCGTCCAGCGCATCCAGCTCTTCTTGGACCTCGGGATCATCCGCGACATCGCCGACATCTTCACCATCGACTGGGAGCGCCTCGCCGCCGTCCGCACCGAGGTCACCGGGTGGGCGGGTGGCGCGCTGGCCGCCGCCCGGACCCGGACGCAGCGGCCGAAGGCGTCGTGGGACGAGGTCGTCCTGCCCGAAGACGTCCTCGCCGCGCAGCCGCCCGAGCTGTCGGCCGACGTGCCGGCGGCGCTCGTCGACGCCTGCATCGAGGACCCGCAGCAGCTCAAGTCGGTGGCCGGCACCCTCGGCGGCTTGGGCGACGAGGGGGTGGCCAACCTCCGCGCCGCCATCGAGGCGGCGCGGGACCGTCCCCTCGCCAACCTGCTGGTCGGCCTGAACATCCGCCACCTCGGACCGTCTGGCTCGTTGGCGCTGGCCCGGGCGTTCGGCCACCTCGACGCCATCGTCGAGGCCCCGGTCGAGGCCATGGCCGCCGTGGACGGCGTCGGAACGGTCATCGCGGAGTCGGTGCACGCCTGGCTCGCGGTCGCCGTGCACCGGGATCTGATCGCCCGTCTGCGGGAGGTCGTCAACGTCGAGGGCCCGGAGGTGTCGACGCTGCCCCAGGTGCTGCTGGGCAAGAACATCGTGGTCACCGGAACCCTCGAGGGCTACACCCGCGACAGCGCCGAGGCCGCCATCACCGACCGGGGCGGCAAGTCGCCCGGTTCGGTGTCGAAGAAGACCACCGCCCTGGTCATCGGTGAGTCACCGGGCGCGTCGAAGGTCACCAAGGCTGAGACGCTCGGGGTGCCCGTGCTGGACCAGGCCGGCTTCGAGCACCTGCTGGAGACGGGCGAGCTCCCGGCCTGAGCACCGCGAGCGGGGAGAACAGGGCATGGGTAGGTCAACGACGAAGTCGGGGACACGAACCGTGAGCCGCGACCACAGGATCTTGCGAAGGCCGGAACGAAACCCGGATCAGGCGGTCTGAGCGAAGCTCAGACGGTCTTGATCGACCAGCGGACGGTGCCCCCTCCGGTGCCCTCGCCCTCCTTGAAGTAGCGCAGGACGATGTCCACCGTGCCCGGCTCGAAGGTCTCGATGACCTTGCCCGGTCCGGGCTTGAAGTACACCTGGTTCCGGTTGTTGGCTCGCAGCCCGTTGGCCTGAAGGTCATCGGGGGCGACGATGGAGGGATCCCGGGCACCCACCATCTGTTCTTCGGGGATCTCGATGCCGTTGATGGTCAGCCGGCCGTCGTAGCCGACGGCGAGATCGGCCCCGATCTCGGTCTGGCGGAGCGCTTGGGAACCGTCGTCGGGGGTGAGGCTGATGATGACGGCCTTGTCGACGTCGGCGTTCTGCCCGGAATTGGAGGAGGCGACCATCCACACCGCGATGGCCAGCGCGCCGAGCAGGACGACGGCGATCAGCGAGCGGCGGGCCCAGTCCGGCCAGCCGCCGATGGGGGCGGGTGCCGGGGTGGAGCGGGCGGGCTGCTCGGTCTCGTCGGCGATGTCGGTGTCAACCATCGGGTTCATCTTGCCGGGTGGCTGGCCGGTCGCGCCCATCGGGGCAGCGCTTCGAGCCCCCTCCCCGAATCGCGGCGGGGCGGGCGGTACCCTCGCTGGGTGGCCAATCCCCGCATGACGGCAGAGATCGGCCGGGTGCTGGGGGGGCGCTACCGGCTCGTTGCTCCCATTGGAATGGGCGCGTCTGCCCAGGTGTACCTCGCCGACGATGTGAAGCTCCGCCGTCGCGTCGCGGTCAAGATGCTCCACGACGCCCTCGCCGGCG
>CAZCVS010000352.1:0-3701 GCA_964501845.1 uncultured Iamiaceae bacterium | reverse complement strand
GCCCGGCGCCACCTGCTCGATCTCCTCGAAGATCTCCGGGGTGAACACGTAGCGGCCCATGACCGCGAGGTTCGACGGCGCCGCGGCCGGCTCGGGCTTCTCGACGATGTCGAGGATCTGCACCAGCGAGTCCGAGATGCGCTCGGGCTTGGCGCAGCCGTAGCGCTTGATCTCCTCGGGAAGGACCTCCTGGAGGGCCAGCACCGAGCGTCCGTACTGCGCGTGGATCTTGATCATGTCGGACAGCAGGGTGTTGCCCTGGGCCATGAACTCGTCGCCCAGCAGCACGGCGAAGGGGTTGTCGCCGACGTGCTTTTGTGCCACGGAGACGGCGTGGCCCAGGCCGAGCGGCTCGCCCTGGCGCACGTAGTGGATGTCGGCCAGCTCGGCGAGGTCGACCACCTCGGTCAGCTCATCGATCTTCCCGGCCTTGTCGAGGTGGTACTCGAGCTCGAACTGGCGGTCGAAGTGGTCCTCGATCGAGCGCTTGGAGCGGCCGGTGATGATCAAGATGTCGTCGATGCCGGCCGCCACGGCCTCCTCCACCACGTACTGGATGGCGGGCTTGTCCACCACGGGCAGCATCTCCTTGGGCTGCGCCTTGGTGGCCGGGAGGAAGCGGGTGCCGAGGCCGGCGGCGGGGATGACGGCCTTGCGCACTGCGGATCGTGGGGTGCTCACCCCCGCAGTCTCGCGCAGCGCACCCGGCCAGCCCGGTCCGAGCTCCAGCCGCTGCATGTGCCTGACCGGGACCACCTTCCCTACACTGGCAGTCTCCGTTCGAGACTGCTAACCGCCGATCCGGCGCAACGAGGACCGATGCCCACCTACGAGTACCGCTGCAAGAACTGCGGCCACGAGTTCGACATCGTGCAGGCGTTCACCGACGACTCGCTCACCGAGTGCCCGTCCTGCCACGAGGCCACCCTCAAGAAGGTGTTCGGCAACGTCGGCATCACCTTCAAGGGCTCGGGCTTCTACAAGACCGACAGCCGCTCCGCGGGGACGTTCGGCTCCACCCGAGACGCCGACAAGAGCGACAACGGCTCCAGCTCCTCCACCAAGAAGGACGCTGCGTCGACCTCGTCGTCGGGCTCAGGCAGCTCGTCGGACTCGTCGAGCACCAGCACCTCGTCGGGCTCCTCCGGCTCGTCGGGCGCCAGCACGGCCGCCGCCAGCGCCAGCCCCTCGACCGCCAAGCCGGCCTAGCCGTGACCGGCGCCCTCCCCCGCGCCGATGTCGGCGTGTTCGGCGGCTCAGGGTTCTACCGGTTCCTCGACGACGTCACCGAGGTGCACGTCGACACGCCCTACGGACCGACGTCTGCGCCCATCGCCCTCGGGACGCTGGGCGACCGCACCGTCGCCTTCCTCCCCCGCCACGGCGCCCACCACGAGTTCCCGCCCCACCGGGTCCCGTACCGCGCCAACGTGTGGGCCATGCACGCGCTCGGCGTCGCCAACGTCTTCGGGCCGTGCGCCTCCGGGTCGCTCCAGGCCCACATCGTGCCGGGGAGCTTCGTGGTCCCGGACCAGCTCGTCGACCGCACCTCGGGACGACCGGACTCGTTCTTCGACGGCGAGGACGGCCGGCCCGTCCACCACGTCGCGTTCGGCGACCCCTACGACGACCGCCTCCGTGCCGTCGCCATCGAGGCGTGCCAGGCCGAGGGCGTCGAGGTCCACGGCGGCGGGACGGTGGTCACCATCGGTGGCCCCCGCTTCTCCACCCGCGCCGAGTCCCGCTGGTACGGGTCGCACGGGTGGGAGGTCATCAACATGACCCAGCACCCCGAAGCGGTCCTGTGCCGGGAGGCCGGGCTGCGCTACGCCGCCATCGCGCTGATCACCGACTTCGATGCCGGCCTCGAGGGCGCGGGCATCCCGGCGGTCACCCAGGAGGAGGTCTTCGCCTTCTTCGAGGCCAACGTCGAGACCGTGCGGCGGGTCCTGTTCCGGGCCCTCGAGGCCGACCTCCCCACCGACGGCATCGAGGCCGGTCCGGGGTTCGAGCGTCCCTGAACCACCGGCACCGCACACCGCACCCGCAGACCGCAGACCGCAGCGCCAGATGAGCCGCACCCCTTCCTGATCTCGGACGCCACGGCGTACGGTCCCGTCCGCCTTCCCGCCGATCGCTCGCCTGGAGGTGCGCGCCCGTGGGTCCGGCCCGTCCTGTTGCTGTCCGTCCACGCGCCATCTGGCGCCGCGTCCCCCGCAGCCGCACGCCCCTGCACCGGCGACTGCGCCAGGATCCGGCGACGGTGCGCCACTGGCTGGTGGTCGGCCTGCTGGCCTGGGTGCTGGCGTCGCTCGTCGGCCAGGCCCTCGAGCGAGCCGACGACGCCCGCCAGCGGTGGGGGCGCACCACCGAGGTGTGGGTGGCGGACCGCCCGCTGCGAGCGGGCGAGCGCCTCGACGGTGCGGTGGGTCCGCGGCCGTGGCCCGACGCCCTCGTCCCTCCCGCTGCCATCCGCCGCGCACCGTCCGGCGCCCGGGCCGCGGGCCCCATCGACGAAGGCACCGCGCTCACCGGCGCGATGGTGGAGCACGACGGCGGGGAGCGGCGCACCCTCGCGGTCCCGGTCCCCGAGGCCCGCCTCCCGGTCCACGAGGGCGACCGGGTCGACGTGTGGGCCACGGCAGACCCCGCCAGCGTCGCGGAGGGTGCGACGGCGACGCGCCGGGTGGCAGTGGGGGCCCGGGTCGCGGCATCGACCGACCGGTCCGTGGTGCTGGAGGTCTCGCCCGGTCAGGTCGCGGCCGTCGCCGAGGCCGGCGCCACCGCGACCATCACGCTCGTGGGAAGCCGCTGAGCTGCCGAGCGGACAGGTTCAACGGGCTTCGATGGCGTTGCCCGCCAGCAGGGCGAACAGGAGCAGCCCGAGGGCGATCCGGTAGACGACGAACACCATGAGGGTGTGGGAGGTGAGGTACCGCAGCAGCCAGGCGATGGCGGCGTACCCGACCACGAACGACACCACCGTCGCCACCAGCGTCGGCCCCACCGGCAGCCCTTCGCCTCCGCCGACGTCCTTGAGCGAGAACAGGCCGGACAGCACGACCGCCGGGATCGACAGGAGGAACGAGAACCGGGCGGCGGCCTCTCGGGTGAAGCCCAGGAACAGCCCGGCGGTGATGGTGGCACCCGACCGGCTCACGCCGGGGATCAGGGCGAGCGACTGGGCCAGACCGATGGCCACCCCGTCCTTGGTGGCGATGTGCTCGATCCCCTTGGTGCGCTTGCCCGCCCGGTCGGCCCACGCCAGCACGAGACCCCCGACGATGAGCGTGCTGGCGATGAGCCGGAGGTCGCGTGCCCCGGTCTCGATCTGATCCCGGAACGCGAAGCCGAAGATGGCGATCGGGATGGTGGCGACGATCAGGTACCAGCCCATGCGGGCATCGTCCGAGGAACGCTCCCCGCCGAGACTGCGGGCACGGGCGATGCGCCAGGCGTCCTCGCACCACGCCCGGGTGACCCGCCACAGGTCCTTCCAGAAGAAGATGACCACCGCCGCCATCGTCCCGAGCTGGATCACCGCCGTGAACGAGGCCCCGGGGTCCTCCCACCCGAACAGCTCGGGCACGATGCGCAGGTGACCGCTCGACGAGATCGGCAGGAACTCCGTGAGGCCCTGCACGATCCCGAGGATGATGGCTTCGAGGTACGACATCGCCGGACACCTTGCCATCTGGGCA
>CAZCVS010000351.1:0-3703 GCA_964501845.1 uncultured Iamiaceae bacterium | reverse complement strand
GACCTGCTCGCCGAGTACGCCTCGCTGCGCGGCGGACGAGGCGGCATCGGCGTCGCCCACCTGGTCGGCTCCCAGTGCGGCGGGTGCCACCTCACGCTCTCGGCCATGGAAGTCGCTCGCCTGCGCAAGCTGCCCGACGGCGAGGTGGCCCACTGCGACGAGTGCGGCCGCATCCTCGTCCCCTGACCGGTCCGGCGCGGTGCTGATCTGGTTCGCGGTCCTCTCGGTCCTGCTCGTCGCCATCGTCTTCAAGAGCCCGGGCGTCGACTACCGCACGGTGATCCTCGGTGCGGTCCTGCCCATCGGCGAGGGCCTCACGGGCGGCCCGAAGGTCCTGCACTCTGTCGTGGGAGCCGTCGCGGTGCTCGCCATCTTGATGCTGTGCACGCGCAACCGGCGGCTCCTGCGCCGGCGGCTCCTCGGCATCCCCATCGGGATGATGGCCCACCTCGTCCTCGACGGGGCCTTCGCCGTCACCTCGGTCTTCTGGTGGCCGCTCGCCGGCACCGGGTTCGCCGACCAGCAGATCCCGGAGTGGGAGCACCTCGGGGTGTCGCTGGGGCTGGAGCTGATCGGGATCGCGGTGGGCGTGTGGGCGTGGCGCTGGTTCGGCCTCGACGACCCGGAGCGCCGCCACCGCTTCCTCGCCGACGGCCGCCTGGACGTACCGGCCTGAGCAGTTCGCTCAGATGCGGGTGAGCCCCGGTGTCCCGGCGACGATCTCGACGGTGGCGTCGACCGAGGCGGGGGAGGTCTCGGTCTGGATCGTGTCGACGATGACGAACTCGGTGGTCCACTTCTCCGGCGTGACCGTGCAGCGGACGTACCCGTTGTCCTCGAAGTTGGCGTAGGCCAGGCCGAAGGCGCTCAGGTCGAGGGCCTCGCCGAGCCCGCTGAGCCCCTGCGACGAGATGCCGGGGGCGACCAGCTCGTGGGCGACGATCTCACCCTCGAGGTCCGCCAAGGGCAGGCGCAGGTCGGCGGCACCGCCGGCATGGATGTCTCCGGTCAGCACGACCACGTTGCGGAGGCCGGCCTGGTAGATCGCATCGAGGAGCCGGGAGCGGGCCGCGGGGTAGCCGTCCCACTGGTCGACGTTGAGCACGATGTCGCCCAGGATCAGGGACTTCACGACCGTCTGCTGGGCGAGCACGCTCCAGGTGGCGTCCGCGGACTTCAGCCCCTTCGCCAGCCACTCCTCTTGGTCGGTTCCGAGCATGGTGTGAGCGGGATCCCCGAGCTCCGGACACTCCTTGGCGTTGGTGCCGATCTCGTCGCCGCAGACCTGGTCGCTGCGGTACTGGCGTCCGTCGAGGACGAAGAACTCGGCGAGCAGGCCGTAGCGGAACCAGCGGTAGACCTGGAGCGAGCCGTCTTCGCCCGGCGGGTCGATGCGGATCGGGTGGGCCTCCCAGAACGCCTGGTAGGCGGCCTTCCGCCGGTCCGGGAACGTCGCCTGGTCCTCGGGCTTCTCGGCGATGAGAGAGGCGTAGTTGTTCTCGACCTCGTGGTCGTCCCAGGTCACGACCCACGGCGCGATGGCGTGGGCGGCCTGGATCGCGGGGTCTCGCTGGTAGGCGCCGTAGAGGATCCGGTAGTCGGCGAGGGTGGCCGGTTCGGCGTCGAGCGGGATGGCGAACTCGCCCTCGCCGCCGGGGTACTCGTAGACGTAGTCGCCGAGGAAGAGGACGAGGTCGGGCTCGTCGGCCACGAGGTGGGCGTAGGGCGTCCAGTAGCCGGCGGAGCGCCGCTGGCAGGAGGCGAAGGCGAACGTCAGCTCGTCGACGGAGGCGTCGTTCTTCGGTGTGGTGCGGGTCTTGCCGACGGGGCTCGTGTAGTCGCCGATGCGGAACCGGTACCAGTACCAGGTGTCGGGATCGAGGCCCTTGACGTCAACGTGGACGCTGTGGCCGAACTCCGCGGCGGCGGGCTCGGTGCCCTCGGCGACGATCTTGGTGAACGCTTGATCGGTGGCCATCTCCCACAGCACGGCGTGGTCCGTCTCGCCGATGCCGCCGAGGCCGCTCGGATCGACCAGGTCTGTGGTCAGGCGGGTCCAGAGGATCACGGAGGTGGGGAGCGGGTCACCGGACGCCACGCCGAGGAGGAAGGGATCGACCTCGATCCCGTCTGCCGTGGGCGCCTTGGTGGGCTTGGGCAACGAGGTGGTGGTGCTGCTCGCGCTGCCGCTGGTGGTCGTGGTGGTGGCCTTCGTCGTGCTCTCGCCGCCGCCGGTGGAGCACGCCCCCAGCACCACGGCCCCGCCGGTCCCCGCCAGCAGGGCGAGGAACCTCCGTCGGTGCAGCAGCACCCGGTCCGCGAGGTCTCGGCGCAACTGGTCCTCGGTCGTCACGGGCTGGCACCCTACTGCGCCGGGTAGTGTCCCCCCGGTCACAGCACCCCGCTCCTCACCCCGCAGGTGGTCTCACATGAACGCACTCGGTGGCCTCATCTTCGGCCTCTTGGCCATCGTCGTGGTGGTGGCGTTCTTCAAGCAGCGCAGCGAGCGCGGCCACTTCGACGACGAGCTCTGAGCGCCCGAGTGGCCGTCTGCGGCCACTGTTGACCTAAGGTCAGTGACGCCCATCTCGACCCCAGGCGGCGACCTGGGGCCGGATCGACGGCGACAGGAGCAGACGATGAAGGACTTCACCGGGCGCGTGGCCGCCATCACCGGAGCAGGGTCGGGCATCGGCCGGGCCCTCGCGATCGACCTGGCCGGGCGCGGCGCGCACCTCGCGCTGTCCGACGTCGACGAGAGCGGGCTGGCCGAGACCGTGGGCCGCTGCGAGGGCCGGGGTGTGAAGGTCACGTCCCAGCGCCTCGACGTCGCCGACCGGGAGGCGGTCTTCGCCTGGGCCGACGCGGTCGTCGCCGACCACGGTCAGGTCAACTTGATCTTCAACAACGCCGGTGTCGCCCTCACGGCCACGGTGGAGTCCATGGCCATCGAGGACTTCCGGTGGCTCATGGACATCAACTTCTGGGGCGTCGTGCACGGCACCCAGGCGTTCCTGCCGCACCTCAAGGCGTCGGGCGAGGGTCACGTCGTCAACATCTCGAGCGTGTTCGGTCTGCTGTCGATCCCGTCGCAGTCGGCGTACAACGCGGCCAAGTTCGGTGTCCGCGGGTTCACCGACTCGCTGCGGATGGAACTGGAGATCGAAGGGGCCCCGGTGTCATCCACGACGGTCCATCCGGGCGGCATCAAGACCAACATCGTGCGCAACAGCCGTCTCGACCCGAGTGCGGCGTCCGTTGCCGGTGCCTCGAAGGACAAGCTCGCCGTCGACTTCGACAAGGTGGCTCGCACCACGCCGGAGAAGGCCGCCCGGGTGATCCTCGCGGCTGTCCAGGCCGACCGCCGCCGGGTCCTGATCGGCCCCGACGCCCGGCTCTTCGACCTGGCGTCCCGGCTGCCCGCCGGCGTCTACCAGCGCGTCATCGTGCAGGGCGCCCGCCGCCGGCGCTGACCGGTCCCGAGGTTTTGCTCAGCGGACCTCGACGTGGTCGACCGGGTCGACGTGCCCGGCACTGTCCGTGGGGCGGGCGAGGGGCGCGGGCACCTCGGTCGTGGCGTTGTCGGTCGCCTTCTTGAACTCGTGCTGGGCTTCGCCCAGGGACTTGGCCAGCTTCGGCAGCTTGGCGCCACCGAAGAGCACGAGGATGACGACGAGGAGGATGAGGAGTTCGGGAGGTCCAG
>CAZCVS010000350.1:0-3722 GCA_964501845.1 uncultured Iamiaceae bacterium | reverse complement strand
CAGAACGTCGCCGTCTACCAGGGCAAGCCGGGCGGCGTGCTGTGGATCGAGCCCACGCTCGTCGAGACCACCGACATCACCCGGTCCGAGCTCCCCGAGGACGTGCGGGCTGCGGTGGCGGCCAACAAGGAGTTCGGCTCCGAGGCCGCCGCGACCCGGTTCGTCGTGACGCTCCAGGCGATCGTCGAGGACCACGCGGACACCACCAGCACCACGACGTCGTCGACCTCGACCACCAGCACCACCCGGGTGACCACCACCGCGCCGGTCACGACGTCGCCACCCGCCACCCCGACCACCGCGGCGCCGTGAGCGCGGTCGCCCAGGCCCGGGGACGGGCGGAACCGAGCGCGCTCGCGCGGTCGCGGCGGCGGGTCGAGCTCGGCCTGCTCGTCCTCGCCATCGCCATCACGGGCGGCGCGTACACGCTGGCCTCGCTCGGTCAGACGTCGTCGGTGCCCGCCAACATCGGCCCGTTCTTCGCCATCATCACCGGTCTTTTCTTCGCGGCCCATCTCGCCATCCGGCGGCTGGCCCCGGAGGCCGACGGCCTCCTGTTCCCGCTCGTCGCGCTGCTCAACGGCATCGGCTACGTGTTCATCGCCCGTCTCGACCCGGAGCTGGCTGACAACCAGGCGACGTGGACCTTCATCGGGATCGCCGCCTTCGTGGCGACCTTGGCCTTCGTGCGCCGGGCGCGCGACCTCGAGCGCTACCGCTACACGTTCCTCGCCATCGGCCTGATCCTGCTGGTGCTGCCCCTCGTCCCGGGTCTGGGGGTCACCATCAACGGCGCCAAGATCTGGGTCGGAGTCGGACCCATCAGCTTCCAGCCCGGCGAGTTCGCCAAGATCGCCTTCGCCCTCTTCTTCGCCTCGTACCTGGTGGAGAAGCGCGAGATGCTCTCGATGGCCACCTGGCCGAAGTTCCGGCCGATGCTGCCGGACCTCAAGCACCTCGGCCCGGTCCTGCTCGCCTGGGGCATCGCCATCTTGGTGATGACCGCCCAGAAGGATCTCGGCTCCTCGCTGCTGCTGTTCGCCCTGTTCATGACGATGCTCTGGGTCGCCACCGGCAAGGTCGCCTACCCCGTCAGCGGCGCCATCCTCTTCAGTGCCGCGGCCTACGGGGCGTGGACCCAGTTCGCCCACGTCAAGAACCGCGTCGCCCAGTGGACGGACCCCTGGGCGGACACCGGGGGCCAGCTCTCGGAGACCTGGTACGCCCTGGCGTGGGGCGGCGTCGCCGGCACCGGCATCGGCCTCGGCCGCCCCGGCGAGATCCCCTACGTCGAGAGCGACTTCATCTTCGCCGCCATCGGCGAGGAGCTGGGCCTGCTCGGCGGGACGGCCATCTTGGTCACCTACCTGCTCATCGTCGGGTCGGGCCTGAAGATCGCCACCCAGGCGGACCACTCCTTCGACAAGCTGCTCGCCGCCGGGCTCACCGCCCTCATCGGCCTCCAGGCGTTCGTCATCCTCGCCGGCGTGATCCGCCTGCTCCCGCTCACCGGCGTCGTGCTTCCGTTCGTGTCCTACGGCGGCTCGGCGCTCGTGGCCAACTACGTCCTGCTCGCGCTGCTGTTGCGCATCTCCGACGGCAACTCCCGGGCCCGCCGGGCGGCGGTGGCGTGATGGACCGGTCGATCCGCCGCCTGGGCGGCTTCATGATCTTGTTGTTCTGCGCGCTGTTCGTGCAGCTCAACTACATCCAGGTCTTCCGGGCCGAGGACCTCAACGTCAAGACCGGCAACAACCGGCCCATCCTCCAGTCGTTCAGCAGGCCCCGGGGCACGATGGTCACCGCGGACGGCGTGCTGCTCGCCCGCTCGGTGCCCAGCGACGACCGCTTCCAGTTCCAGCGCGAGTACCCCGAGGGCGAGCGCTACGCCGCGCTCACCGGCTACTTCAACTACCTGCGAGGCGCGACGGGCCTGGAGCGGGCCTACAACGAGGAGCTGTCGGGCAAGACGGCGAAGCAGCAGGTGCGCTCGGTCGGCGACCTGTTCGTCGACACCGACCGCACCGGCAACCTCAAGCTGTCGGTGCGATCCGACATCCAGGAGGCGGCCAAGCAGGCGCTCGGCGACCTCCAGGGCACGGTGGTGGCCCTGGACCCCCGCTCGGGCGAGGTGCTGGCGCTCTACAGCAACCCGTCGTTCGACCCCAACCTGCTGGCGAACCACAACCTCACCGACAGCGAGGCGGCCTACAAGCTGCTCTCGGCCATGCCGGGCAACCCCATGCTGCCGAAGGCCTACCGGGAGGTCTACCCGCCGGGCTCGACCTTCAAGGTGGTGACGGGCGCGACCGGTGTGGAGACGGGCGGGGTGACGCCCACCGACCCCGTGTACCCGACGGTCCGCTCCATCACCGTGCCGGGGACCACTCGGCCGCTGCGCAACTTCGGGGGCTCCCTCTGCGGCGGCACGCTGTTCCCCATCTTGGCCAAGTCCTGCAACACCTCGTTCGCCCAGATGGGCCTCGAGCTCGGCGGCGACAAGATGGTGGCCGGCGCCCAGGGGTTCGGCTTCAACAGCCGGCCTCCGTTCGACATCCCTGCCGTGGCGTCGCGGTTCAAGACCGACTTCACCCGCGACGAGCCGGCGCTGGCCCAGTCGTCCATCGGCCAGAACGAGACGGCGGCCACCCCCTTGCAGATGGCCCTGGTGGCCGCGGGCATCGCCAACGACGGCGTGATCATGGAGCCCCACGTGGTCAGCGAGATCCGCGACGGCGAGGGCGATCTGGTCCGGCGCTACGACCCCACCCAGTGGAAGCGGGCCACCAGCCCGCAGACGGCGCAGATCATGCGCGACGGCATGCGCGAGGTCGTCACCAACGGCAGCGCCAAGCTCCTGCAGATCGAGGGCCTCGACGTGGGGGCCAAGACCGGCACCGCCCAGTTCGGGCCGTCGGAGCCGCTGCGCTCGCATGCCTGGGTCATCGCCTGGGCGGGTCCCCCGGGGCAACCGGCCTCGATCGCGGTGGCGGTGATCGTCGAGAACCAGACCGGGGCCAGCGAGACCACCGGCGGTCGCCTCGCTGCGCCCATGGCCAAGCAGGTCATCGAGCAGTCCTTCCAGCCGATGCCGGCCCCGCCCGCCGACACCACCGCCAGCACCACCACGACCGAGGCGGGCGGCTGATGGGTGCTGCCGGTGCTTCTTCGTCCGAGAACCCGTCTCGTAGGCTGGGCTGAGCCATGTCGAACCGTGAACAGGTCGTCCTCAACGGGCGCTACGAACTTCACCGGCGTGTCGGGCGCGGCGGGATGGCCGAGGTGTACCTGGCGCGCGATCGCCTGCTCGACCGCCTGGTCGCCATCAAGATCCTGTTCCCGGAGTTCGCCACCGACCCCTCGTTCGTGGCCCGCTTCCGGCGGGAGGCGCAGGCGGCTGCCAACCTCAACCACCCCAACATCGTGGGCGTCTACGACTGGGGCAAGGAGCGCGGCACCTACTACATCGTCATGGAGTACGTCGACGGCCAGACGGTGTCGGAGATCCTCCGCAACGAGGGGCCCATCGAGCCCAAGCGTGCCGCCGGCATCGCGGCCGACGTCGCCGCTGCCTTGGGCTTCGCCCACCGCAAGGGCGTGGTCCACCGCGACGTGAAGCCCGGCAACGTGCTCATCACCAAGGCCGGCGAGGTCAAGGTGGCCGACTTCGGCATCGCCCGGGCCATGACGGCCAGCAGCGAGGAGAACCTGACCCAGACCGG
>CAZCVS010000349.1:0-3732 GCA_964501845.1 uncultured Iamiaceae bacterium | reverse complement strand
GACGTGCGGGTGTTCTTCGACGACCGGGTCGACATGTACCCGATCGAGATCATCGACCAGTACGCCGAGCTCCTCGCCGAGCGCGGGGACCGGGCAGCCGTGCTCGCCGATGTCGATGCATCAGCTGTGCTGTGGGACACCGACAGTCCCCTGGGGGACTGGCTCGAAGACCCCGAGAACGGCTGGACCGTCGTCCACCGAGATCCCGGTTGGATCGTGGCCGTACCTGCGAACACGAACGCTCCCTGACCTGGTCATCTGCCAGGTCCAGGTCCAGGCCCGGTCGCGCCGAGGGGCCTTTTGAGTCACACGGCCTATCCAGCGCCTCGGCCGGCGTGCCGATGGTCCAGGGAAGCAATTCCGTGGAGGGACCCGATGCGCCACCAACATCCAGCTCGTCGCAGGCAGAAGCAGAGCGAGCGCGGCGCCAGCCTCGTGGAGTACGCCCTGCTGCTCGCGCTCATCGCCGTGGTGACCTTCTCGGCCGTGTCGTTCTTCGGCTCTGAGACCGGCGGCGGGTTCACCAAGTCGGCCGACTGTATCGAGAAGGCGTACAACACGCCTGACGATCTCTGCCCTGCCGGAGGGTAAGCAAACCACGGTTGCCCGTGATGGAGGGGAACCCGTCCGATGGGGCAGTGCGCAAGCGCTGCCCCATCGACGCGTCGGGGCTTCGCCCCGGCACGTCGTTCTCCTCAGGCGTCGTCGGACCTGCACCTGCTCGCCGCGCACGGGTTCCTTCTCCCCGACTTCGTCGTCGAGCTACCCGCGCCGTATCGGTCCGCTCTGGGTGCTTCCGGCCCTGGGGGCCTCCAGCACCGGGCCGCTCGGGCCCTTCGCCTTCGGTGGAAGCTGGGTCACGTCTCCGAAGGACGCGAGTCCCTAGCTGAGGCGGACGATGCCCATGCGGACGGCTTGGAGGACGGCTTGGGTGCGGTCCCGGGCGTCGAGCTTGTGGTAGATCGACGCCAGGTGGTTCTTCACCGTCTTCTGGCTGATGAACAGGCGCTCGGCCACTTCGGGGGTGGAGCAGCCGTCGGCGATCAACTGGAGGACCTCGACCTCGCGCTTGGTCACCACGCGGTCGGCATCGTCGTCAGTGGGGTTCGGGTCGATGCGGCGGACCTCGTCGAGCATCGCGTTGGCGAACTCGGGGGAGAGGGTGGACTCGTCGTTGGCCGCCATGCGCACGGCGTCGGCGATCTCGTCGGTGGAGCAGTCCTTCACCAAGTACCCGGAGGCGCCCGCGCGCAGCGCCTCGGCGATCACGCTCTGGTCGGCGTGCATGGTCAGCATCACCACGCGGATCTCGGGGTGCTGCTGGTGGATCCGGCGGGTGGCTTCGACGCCGTCGACGTCGGGCATCGTCACGTCCATCAAGATGACATCGGGCCGCAGGGAGCCGGCCAGCCGGACCGCCTCGTCACCGTCGGATGCTTCCCCGATCACATCGAAGCCCTCATCGGTGAGGGACCGCCGCAGGCCCTCGCGGAGCATGCGGTGGTCGTCGGCGAGCAACAGGCGAATGGCCATGGGGTCCTCTCTTGCTGTGGTGCTGACCAGAGCGGGGTCATCCTGGCACAGCAGGGTCATCAGATGGGGCGGACCTCGCAGCGCACCGTCGTGCCCACATCGGGTGTGCCCGCGATGTCGAGCGTGGCTCCGATGCTGGCTGCCCGCTCGCGCATCCCGACGATGCCGTAGCTGTCGAGGCGACCGGCCCGCGACGAGGGGAAGCCGATCCCGTCATCGGCCACGAGCAGCAGCGCCCGGCCGCCGTCGCTCTGCCAGGTGACCACCACCTTGTGCGCCTTGGCGTGGCGCTCCACGTTGGTGATGGCCTCCTGGGCGATGCGCCACAGCTCCCGCTCCTGCAGCAGCGGGAGCCGACCGCTCACCCGGAGGTCGAGACGGGTCTCCAGCGAGCTGCGGGCCGACACCCGGTCGAGGAACTCCTGGAGCGTGGCCGGCATGTCCTTTGAGTCGGTGACATCGGTGCGCAGGTCGTAGAGGGTGTCGCGGACCTCGCCGATGACGCCCCGGACGTCGTTGCGGAGCTGGCCGAGCTGCGCTGACACCGGCTTGCCCTGATCGTCGGCCTTCACGATGCGGTCGAGCTCGAACGCGAGGTAGGCGAGCGACTGGCCGATGCGGTCGTGGAGGTCGCGGGCGATGCGGGTGCGCTCCTCGTCGGCCCCGACGGTGCGCAGCCGGGCGAACCAGCGGGCGTTGTCGATGGCGAGCGCGGCCGGCTCGACGAACCCGTTCAGCAGCTCCATGTCCCGCAGCTCGAAGTGGCCGGCGCGGCGGTGCTCGAGCGCGACCAGGCCGACCGTGGCCTCCCGCGCGGGGAGCGCGGCGTAGAGGCCTGACACCATCTCGACCGACATGCCCCCGCCCTCGTTGAGCAGCTCGTTGACCATGACGGGGTGGCGCACCGCCAGGGCTTCGCGCAGCGGGCCGGGCAGCTCGTGGGTCAGATACGACGGAGCGGGTCGGGGTCCGTCCCAGCGGAGCACGACCCAGCTCTCGTCGGTCTCGTCGAGCAGCAGGACCGTGGCGCCGTCGAAGGCGAACAGGTCGCGAAGGCGCCCCATCGTGGTGTCGAGGACGTCCTCCATGTCGAGCGATGCCGGGAGGGACTGGGCCACCCGGTGCAGCGAGTAGAGGAGCGTGTTGGCGTCGGCGAGCCGGCCGAGCCGGTCGAGCGCCAGGGAGTGGGCCCGGTCGGCCTCGCCGGTGACCCGCCGGGCGTAGCCGGCGATGAGCGCGACGAGCACGAGCTCCACGGTCCACTGCGCCGTGGTGCGAACGTCGGTGACGGTGGTGCCGTCCTGGATGAGGAACGGGATCCCGATCGCCAAGCAGGCGGCGATGCTGACGCGGAGGGCGAAGGCGAAGCCCCGGGCGAACCCCGCCACCATGACCGCGGTGATGAGGGCGAAGATGAACGGCGACTCCCAGTAGCCGGTAGCGGCCACGGCGAGCGTGTGGAACGCGACCTCGCCGACGACCCGTACCAGGCTGCGGGTGTCGTCGAGGTAGCGCACCGGGCGCACGATGCGAAAGACGTTGTACCCGACGACGAGGCAGCACCAGCCGACGACCCAGAGGTCGCCCTCGGCGAAGGCGGGGCTGGCCAGCGCGACCGAGACGGCAGTGGTGCCGCCGCGGATGCCGAGGATCGCGGGACGGAACGGAGCGACCTGGTCGGTCCGCGTCTCGCCCGTCGCCGGCCGCGCCGACCCGGCGCGCTCGGGCTGGGGCGCGGGGATCTCAGCATCGGTTGCATCGGACACGACGGTCATCGATGGTCAGGCTAGGACTCCTGTTCGGCCTCGTGTGGGTCCTACCGTGTGCGCATGCTGCTCATCGGGTTGACCGGAGGGATCGGGTCGGGGAAGTCCACCGTGTCGGCGCGCCTCGCGGCGCACGGCGCCGTCGTGATCGACGCCGACGCCATCGTCCACGAGCTGCAGCAGCCCGGCGAACCGGTCCTCGCGGCGATGGTGGAGCGCTTCGGGCCCGACATCGTCGATGCCGACGGCGTCTTGCGGCGCCAGGCGGTCGCCGACATCGTGTTCAACGACGCGGAGGCCCTGCGCGACCTCGGGCTGATCGTGCACCCGGCGGTCCACGCCGAGATCGAGCGCCGCATCGCCGAGCAGGTCGACGGCGACCGGGTCGCGACCCGACTCCACCAGCAACGGGACATCGAGGATCACGACCCGG
>CAZCVS010000348.1:0-3757 GCA_964501845.1 uncultured Iamiaceae bacterium | reverse complement strand
GCGTCGCACGCCAGGACCATGGCGTGCAGGCGCAGCGGGGTGTCGACGTGCCAGGCCGAGTCCGCCGAGAACGGGTCGGGCGTCGGGCTGTTGTGGATGAGGTAGCGGTACCGCCGAGCCGTCGCGGAGAACCGGGCGTCGAAGCTCCCGTCGACCACGGTCACGCCCCAGACGGCGATGGCCGGGCCGCACAGCTTGTTGAGCGACTTGGCCAGGCGGGGCGGGTCGACGGCACCCACAGGGGCATCGAACGTGACGACCTGCGCTCGGGCGTGCACGCCCTTGTCGGTGCGTCCCGCGCAGGTGAGCTCGACCGGGGTGCCCAGGACCGTCGTGATGGCCTGGGTGAGGTCGCCGCCCACCGTCCGCACGCCCTCGTTGCGGGCGAACCCGTGGAACGGGGCGCCGTCGTAGGCGACGGACAGGCGGATCCGCTCGACCGGGCCCTCCACGGGGTCTGCGACGGTGGGCTCCGGGTCGAACAGGGTCATCGGCAGCGGACGCTAACGCGGGCGCGCCCGTCCGGCCCCGAGCTCCGGCCGCGTTCAGTGCACGGCGGCGGCGCGGAAGCTCTCGGTGGCCATCAGCGAGGCCACCAGGGCCTGCCCCCCTCCCGGCTGGGCCAGCTTGGCGACCCAGTAGGCGCGGCCAGCCGGGTCGGGCTTGCGCCCGAGGATCTGCCCGTAGCGCTCGTCGACCACCCGGCCGCGAGCCGCCGCCCCCCGCACCAGATCGGCGGCCAAGGCCCGGGCACCACCGGCCTGCACCCTCGGCCTCCAGTACGCGAGGCCGGCGGCGTCGACCGGGCGCCCGGCGATCGACTCGTAGGCGGCCCGCACGACGTCGGTGGCGGTCGGGAGGCTCGGGGCGGACCGGGCGAAGGTGCCGACGATGTCCGCGACCGCCACGTCCCAGTACTTCCGTCCATTCGTGCTGAGCGCCCCGTCCGGGTACCAGAGCTCGACCTCGTCCTGGGTGAAGCGCTGGACGAACTGGGCGTGGTGCAGCCCGGCGGCCGTGGGGCCGCCGAGCGCGCGGCGGATCATCGCCTGCCGACTCGCCGCGGTCGGATATCCGGCCGACAACCAGGCGACCTCGTCGGGCGTCGGGTCGCGGCCCCATGCGAGCTCGCCGACCGCGCACGCCCAGCGGCTGGCGCTGGTGCGGCGGCAGTACGACGCCGGAGGGACGACGGGACCCACCCCGGTCGTGGACGACGCGGCGGCGCCGGTCCCCTCCTGGGTGAACGCCAGGTCGGCGAGCGCGAGCCGGCCGCCGCCGGTGCGGTCGAAGCGCAGCTCGACCGCGCGCACCCGGGTCAGGTCGATGGCCGAGAACGAGGCCAGCGGCAGCCGCAGGCCGTTGAGCAGGGCGTGCTGCACGTTGCCCCGGTTCAGGCGCTGCAGGCCGTTGGTCCCCGCGGAGGCGGCGACGGAGGCCCTCGCCCCGTCGGCGTCTTCGAGCACCACGCTGAAGTCCTGCTTGGCCCGGGTGGTGTTGCGCGAGTCCTGCGGCACCGCGACGCGCATCCGCACGCCGTCGTACCCGGTGACGTCGACGCCGGCCGGAGCGAGCGGAATCCGGACGAACGGGCCCTGGCGCACCCAACCGGCGTCGAGCACCCCGGTGTCGTTGACCACGGCCGTGTACCCGCTGCTGGGACACCGGGTCGCGACCACGCGCACCCCGTCGGGCTGTCCGAAGTTGCCCTCGGCCTCCATGTTGCACACCAAGCCGCTCAGCAGACCTGATACCTGGGTGAGCTGGCCGCTGGCCGTGCGGCGGTAGGTGGCGGGGCTCGACCAGCTCTCCACGTCGAGCCGGTCGGGTGCGTGGTAGGCGATGGACCAGCGCGCCGGGCCGGTGGAGGCGGGATAGGGCGCCGCGCCGGTGACGAAGCGCTGGAGGCTGGGGTCCGGCTGGAGCGACCGGCGCAGGAACCCGGCCATCAGCGCGGTGCCGGCTTGCGACTGCTGGGCCGCGCTGAGGCGCCCCGGCCCGCCCGGCTGGCAGGGGTCCCGTGGCGCACCGGGTGGGCTGCCGCCGCCGAAGAAGCTGGCGTCGTCGAACGACCCGGGTCCGGTGGTCCAGACCGTGTTGAAGAAGTTGTGGTTGGCCCCGTAGAGGAGCGCGGTCATCTTCGAGGACGAGTCGCCAGGCGTCGCGTAGCGCCCGTCGTCGTAGTAGGAGGACCCCTGGAGGTCCGAGACGTCGCCGTCGCACGCCGGCAGGATCACCCCGAGCTCCACGCCGCCGACGACGCGGCGCCCGAAGTCGACCGGGGCCAGGGCCATCGCCGCCTTGATGCCGTAGCGGGTGGAGCTCCGCTGGTTCAGTTGGACGGCAGCCGCGATGCCCTCCCCGCCGCGGGAGTGCCCCATGAGGCCGACGCGGTCGAGGTCGATGCGATCGACGAAGCGGGAGCCGAACGGAGACCCGGCGGCGGCCGCGTCCCACGTCTTCCAGCGGCGCAGGTGCTCGAGGATGAGCTGGGCGCGGGCTGCGGCACCGCCGTCGTCGAGGTACCCGTCGTTGGCGTTGATCCCGTTGGCGCCGATGGACACGACGACCATCCCGTGGCTGGCCAGGTTGCGGCCGAGCCGGTCGTAGCCCCGGTAGCTCGGGATCTCCGGCACCGCGGCGGGGCAGGGCCAGGTGAGGAGCTGCACCGTCGCGGTGGCGCACGTCGCGTGGCGACCGTGCACGAGGACCACCAGCGGGGCCCGGGCGGCGATGACCTGTGGGGCGTAGACCTTGGCCTTGACCTCGACGGGTGCCGGGAAGCCGGTGGGCCGGAACGACTGGTTGCCGAGGTCGTAGCTGAGCTCGTCGACCGCTGCGGGTCCGGGAGCACCCGGATCGGGCAGCGGGGCGCCGGCCGGAGCGATCGGCGCGGTCGGAGCGGCCCCGGTGGGCGTGGCCAGCACGGCGAGAACGGTGAGGCCGGCGAGGGCCACGACGAGGATGCGGCGCGCGAACGGGCTCATCGGGCCACCACCAGGGTCCCGGCGGGCACGGACGGCCCGCCTTCCCACTGGTAGCTCACGGCGCGCCCCGCCGTCAGCCCGGCGCCGTCGGTGGTGACCGCGACGATCGACTGGAGGTCGGGAGCCAGGACCGCCTCGCCGATGAGCCGCCCTCCCACCGACACCGCGACGCGCGCCGAGCGGGCGGTGAACGCGCCCGGGACCCGGACCCGCCAGATCGTCGTGCCGTCGGCCACGGTGACCTGGTCGACGACCGGCCCAGTGGCACTGCGGGCCCCGGACCGCAGCGGTGCCTCCACCACAGCCTTGAGCTCGCTCGCGTCGAGCCCGTCCACCGGGGAGGCTGCCGTCCCGGCTCCCGGATCCGCGGCAGGGACCGCGCTGGTTGTCGTCGCCGTCGTCGTCGTCGCCGTCGTCGGGGCCACGGCGGTGCTCGTCGTGGCGGTGGCCGCGGCCGTCGTCGAGGTGACCTCGAACGCGGTGACGGTGGTCGATGATCCCGGCGCGGGATCGCCGCCCGCGGCCACCTGGGTGGGCCGGTCGCCGGAACCGCACGCGGCGGCACCGATCGAGACGACGAGGACGAGACAGAGGGACCGCCGAAGCACCATGGTCGTGGAGTCTGGCCGGTCGACGACGCCCATGTCCCCGACTCCACGGGACCGTCACCGGATCGTCCCGGCTTCGCAACCTTGGGGGTGAGGTCTCGGCCCTCCTCACCCGCTGTCACATCCGGGGCACCTCGCTCGTCGGGTGGGAAGACCGTCTCG
>CAZCVS010000347.1:0-3777 GCA_964501845.1 uncultured Iamiaceae bacterium | reverse complement strand
AAGATCGCCAAGGACAACTCGCTGAAGGACCAGACGTACAACACCCCGGCCCTGGCGACGATCCACCTGGCCGTGAGCCAGATGGAGTGGATCAACACCAACGGTGGTCTCGGCATGTCATCGGGCCGCTCAGCCAAGAGCGCGGAGATCATGTACTCATGGGCCGAGGCGTCCGACTACGCCACCCCGTTCGTGAGCGATCCGGCCTTCCGCTCCAACGTGGTCGCGACGATCGACCTCGACGACTCGGTCGATGCCACCACCGTCTCAGCCGTGTTGCGCGCCAACGACATCGTCGACACCGACAGCTACCGCAAGCTGGGCCGCAACCAACTGCGCGCGGCGATGTTCCCCGCCATCGACAGCGAGGACATCGCCCAGCTCACGAAGTGCATCGACCACGTCGTGAACGAGCTCCGCTCCACCTGAGCACCGGCCGCCGCTGCGGCTGGGTCCGTCGCTCCATCGGGCACCGCGATCGTTCACACGGACGCAACGTTCGACCGGCGACGGCACCAGACCCCTCAGATAGGGTCCGGCCATGCTCGAAACGCGTCGCCTTCCCCGTCTGCTCGCTGCTGCCTCCGGCGCCCTGGGGGCCGTCGTCCTGGTCGCCAGCCCCGCCGCGGCCCACGTCGGCAACAGCACCAACGGGTTCAGCTCCGGGTTCCTGCACCCGATCACCGGCCTGGACCACCTGCTCGCCATGGTGGCCGTCGGTGTGGTCGCCGCCACGTGGCGCAGCGACCGCACCCTCTGGCTCGCCCCGGCGGCCTTCCTGCTCGGGATGGTCGGCGGTGGGATCGCCGGCATCGTCGGCGTGCCGTTCCCCGGCGCCGAGCTCCTCATCGTCTCCTCGGTGATCCTGCTGGGCATCGCCATCGCCGCCGCGGTGACCGACGGCAAGGGCTCCGCTTGGGTCCTCCCGATCCTCGCGGCCGCGGGCCTCGCCCACGGGCACGCCCACGGCGCCGAGGCCCCGAGCTCCGTGCACCCCGCGCTCTACATCGTCGGCTTCCTGCTCGCCACTGCGTGCGTCCACGTCGCCGGCGTCGGCGTCGGCGCCGTGGTGCGCGACCGCCAACTCGTCCGAGTCGGCCTCGGTGTGGCCACCGCCACCGCCGGCGTGCTCCTCCTCACCGGCGCCTGACCCACCCGCCGTCGCCGAAGTTCGTACCAGAGACGGCCAGTTCCGACGGCGATCGGTACGAAGTTCAGCGTGCCCGCGGATCGAGGTCGAACTTCGCACCGGGGACGGGCGCTTCTGACGGCGAGCGGTACGAAGTTCGCACGCCGGGACGGACGCCCTCTGCGACGCGGTGGCCACAGTGGGTGAACTCGCGGCCCACGACCTGGACCGGTCGGCACCCAAAACGACGGATCCGCCGCACGCATCGCTCGGGGGGAGGGGTGAGCGATACTGCGACGGATCCGAGGTCCGGCGTACCGGACGAAGGACCAAGCTTACTGGCTCGGACGGGGCCGCTTCACCTCCAAGTGGGTGACGGGCGCGTCACTTCGCGGCGGCGAAGCCCCGCTCGAGGTCGGCGATGATGTCGTCGATCGTCTCCAGGCCGACCGAGAGCCGCACGAGGCCCGGATCGACCCCGGTGGTCACCTGCTCCTCGGCGGTCAGCTGGCTGTGCGTGGTGGACGCGGGGTGGATGGCGAGGCTGCGGACGTCGCCGATGTTGGCGACGTGGCTGTGGAGGGTGAGCCCTTCGACGAACTTGGCGCCCGCCTCGCGCCCGCCGGCGATGACGAACGCCGGGACCGAGCCGTAGCCGCGGCCGGCAGTGACGGCCTTGGCCCGCTCGTGCCACGGCGAGTCCGGTAGGCCGGCGTACTGGACCCGCTCGACCTGGGGGTGCTGCGCCAGGAACTCGGCCACCTGCTGGGCGTTGGCGTTGTGGCGCTCCATCCGGAGGCTCAGCGTCTCGAGCCCCTGGATCAGCAGAAACGAGTTGAACGGGCTGATGGCCGCGCCGATGTCCCGCAGCAGCTGCACGCGCGCCTTGATGATGTAGGAGCCCGCACCGAGCGCCGGCCAGAACGAGAGGCCGTGGTAGCTCGGATCCGGCTCCGTGAAGCCCGGGAACTTGTCGTTGGCGGAGAAGTCGAAGGAACCGCCGTCGACGATCACGCCACCGATGGACGTGCCGTGCCCGCCGATGAACTTGGTGGCCGAGTGCACGACGATGTCGGCACCGTGCTCGAAGGGGCGGATCAGCCACGGCGTGGCGACCGTGTTGTCCACGATGAGCGGCACGCCCACCTCGAGGGCGATGGCCGAGATGGCGGCGATGTCGAGGAAGTCGTTCTTGGGGTTGCCGATGGTCTCGCCATAGAACGCCTTGGTGTTGGGCTTCACCGCCGCCCGCCAGGCATCGAGATCGTCGGGGTCGTCGATGAACGTGACCTCGATGCCGATCTTCGGGAACGTGTAGTGGAACAGGTTGTAGGTGCCGCCGTAGAGCGAGGCGCTGGCGACGATGTGGCTGCCGGCCTCGGCGAGGTTGAGGATCGCGAGCGTCTCGGCCGCCTGGCCCGATGCCACCGCCAACGCTCCCGGGAGCCCGACGGCGGTGGCCGTGGCGCCCTCCAGCGCCGCGATCGTCGCCTCGACCACCCCTTGCGTGGGGTTCATGATCCGGGTGTAGATGTTGCCGATCTCCGCCAGCGCGAACAGGTTCGAGGCGTGCTGCGAGTCTCGGAACTGGTAGCTGGTGGTCTGGTAGATCGGCGTCGCACGAGCCCCGGTGGTGGGGTCGGGTGCTTGGCCGGCATGGATCTGTTGGGTCTCGAAGCCCCAGGCGTCGTTGCTCATGGGGCCGCATGGTACCGGCTATTTCCGACCAATCAAGTAGGGATTTGGTCGCCAGGTCCCGGCACCCGACTCGGGGCCGCCAGCTGTCGGGCGGCCCGCTTGCCCGCCCGACGTCGGCTCAGGCGGTCTTGTTCTTGACCGCCCGGAGCTTGGCGGCGTCTCGGTCCAGCTTCGGCAGGGCAATGCGGCCCGTGCGCTGGATGTCGCTGATGCCGAACGTGCGCAACATGTCCTCGAAGTCGTCGACCTTGGAGGGGTGGCCTTCGAGCGAGACGGTGAGCGCGCTCTGGTTCACGGCGAGGATCTTGCCCTCGAAGATGCGGACCAGCTCGGTGACCTGGTGGCGCTGGTCGCCGGGGCACCGCACGGTGGCGATCATCAGCTCGCGCTCGACGGAGTGCGATGGATCGAGCTCCACGATCTTCACGACGTTGATCAGCTTGTGGAGCTGCTTCACGATCTGCTCGAGCGGCGCGCTGTTGATGTCGACGACGACCGTGAGCCGGCTGAAGCGCTCGTCCTCGGTGGGCGCGACGGCCAGCGAGTAGATGTTGTACGCCCGGCGGGAGAACAGGTTGACGATGCGAGCGAGCACGCCCGCCTTGTTCTCGACAAGAACCGAGAGGGTGTGGTGGGCCAGATCCTCAGCCATCAGTGGCTCGCCTCCTCGGCGCCGCGGGCCCGCTGGAAGGGAGGGACCTGGACATCGGAGTTGGAGTGCCCGGCCGCGACCATCGGGAAGACCTTCTCCGACGCATCGGTGCGGAACTCGATGACCACGGGGCGGTCGTCGATGGCATTGGCCTTGTCGATGGTGGGCTGGATGTCGTCGGGGTGCTCGACCCGGAAGGCGACGCAGCCCATGGCCTCGGCCCACTTCACGTAGTCGGGCAGATCCGGCGACAGGTACACCTCGGAGTAGCGCTCGTCGTAGAACATCTCCTGCCACT
>CAZCVS010000346.1:0-3779 GCA_964501845.1 uncultured Iamiaceae bacterium | reverse complement strand
TCCCTCGGTTGTCGCATTTCGCGTTCCCGGTTGAGTTCCCGTTTGCGTTCCCGTTTCGAAGAAATCCGAGAAATTCCTGGTCCCGGTCGCGCCGGGACCCATCCCGGTGTCCCGGTTCGGGTCCCGGTCGAGCCGGGAACCGCCCCGGTGTCCCGGTAGACGTCCCGGTTTGTGTGGGCACCGACGTGGAGGCCTGTCCTTGACCCCAACCCGAAGGGAGCGCCAGCGACCGCAGGGGCGGGAGCCCAACCGGAGCGAAGCGCAGGGCGGGAGCCTGCCCGTGGCCGTCGCGGCCGGGTCCCGGTATCCCGTTCCCGGTCCCGGCGCCTGTCCCGTTCCGGGACCGGGACTGTGACCGGGACGCCACGCAACGTAGTTGCAAGTCTGTGACCTGATCGGTGGTGGTGTCCCTGTTCGGTGAGGTCGTTGGTCGTGCTGATGCGCGTGGCTGGGCTGAGGTGCTGGGTCGGTGACGTGGTGGTCGTAGCTGTAGGTGGCGCGGTAGGTCGGCCGGGAGGTGCCGCGGTAGGTCGGGACGCGTGTGACGCGCTGGCCGGGACGCGACAACGCGCACCCGAGAGCGGGTGCGCGCGCTGCGGCGGGCCGGGACGTGGGCGGTTCTTTAGATCAAGGAGAAGGACCCAAAGAAGAAGAACAAGACGGCGTCGATCAGGGTTGATCGGTGCTGGTTGGGTTGCAGCGACCGAAGTCGACGAGCGGTGCTTGGGCCTGGTCGAGGTCGGGGACTTTGACGAGGGGGACATCGGCTCCGAGAGTGTCTCGGTAGGTGACCATGACCGAGGTGTAGGCCTGGGTGGCCCAGAGCGCAGCGAGGTCGAGAGGGATCCGGATGACGGCGTCGGTGCGGTTGATCGGGATCGAGCCGGTGAGCTCCAAGACGATGTAGTCGCCGTCGAGGTAGGCACCGGGTGGCGTCTCGACGGTCACGGCAATGGTCGCGGCGGGCAGCGGCCGGCTGGTCTTCGCTGGTGTGGTCATGGGGGTTCCTCGCTGTCGGGATCGGGGTCGTTGTCGATCGCCGCGAACAGCTCGGCGATCTCGGCCGGCGTCGGTGGCTGGTCGAAGCCGGGGTCTCGGTTGGCGGCGTTGAGAGCGCCGGGGTGACAGGCATCGACGATGGCGGTCAGCGCCTGGATCGAGACCCGGGTGTAGATCTCGGTGGACGCGAGGTCGGCGTGGCCCAAGATGGCTTGGATGTAGCGGATGTCGGCGCCGCCCTCGAGCAGCAGGGTGGCCATGGTGTGGCGGAACAGGTGACAGGACCCGGTCTTGCCGTCGAGACCCGCAGCGTCGACGTAGCCCGAAGCGAGCACGGTGAGCCGGTTCAGGGCCATGGCTTCGCCGTCGACGGCGAGGAACAGCACACCGGTGTCGGGTTCGACCGTGAGGCGGGGGCGGATGTCGGTGAGGTAGCGCACCAGCCAGGCCAGGGCCCGTTCGGTGACGGGCACGACCCGGTCCTTCTTGCCTTTGGCCTGGTTGATGCGCACGGCGCGCCGGTCGATGTCGAGGTCGAAGACACCGAGCCGGGCGAGTTCCCCGCGGCGCATCCCGGTCGCGTAGAACGTCTCCAAGATGGCCCGATCACGCAACCCCAACATGGTGGTGAGGTCGGGTTGGGACAGGACCCGTTCGACCTCCTCGACCGACAAGACGTGCTTGGGGAGACGGTGCTCCACGCGGGGCATCTCGATGTCCGCCGCGGGGTTGTACAGGATCCGGTTGGAACGCACGCACCACGAGAAGAACTGGCGCAACGGCGAGAGCCGGTTCTTCTGGGTCACGAACGTGAGCGGAGCCCCGTTGGGTTTGCGGTAGTGGAACAGGTGCCGCTGGTAGCGGTCCAGCATCGGCTTGGTCACCTCCACCGTGCGCGTCACGCCCCGCTCATCCAGCCAGTCCTGCAGCCGCCGGCACGCCACCTCACGAGAGCCGATCGTGTGCGGCGAGTAGCCCCGCACCGTCGACCACTCCAAGAACTCCGAGATGTTGCGCTCCAAGGACCTCGGGTCATCAGGGTCGCCGACCGGGACCCGCTCCTTGGCTCCGGTCGCTCGGGTCGCGGCCAGCGCGGGGATCACCGCGGCCGGGCCAGGGCGGTACCGGTCCGGTCGAGGCCCACGCGGTGCGCTCACGACCCGGCCCCGTTCGACCCGGCGCCGTTCGAGCTGGCCCCGTTCGAGGCGGCGCCCGCGCCGACCGGTTCGCTACCACTACGACCGGACTTCGCCGCCAGGCCCTCCAACGTGCCCTGAGCGCTCGTCGGGCTGGCCGGGTCGGGTTCGTGGGGTCTGGCCTGCGGTTTCGTCCCGTTCACCGGGCCCCGACCGTTACCCGACCGCCCTGCGACCGGGCCCCGACCAGCCCCCGACCGGTCTGGCTCTGGCCCCGACCGATCCCCAGTCGTAGCCGTGGCGGCGAGGGCGTCGATGTCGACGAGGCCGGGGAGGAACCGGCGGCGATCGCCGAGGGTGGAGTCCCAGGCCAGCTCGTAGATGAACGCGCCGGCGCGGTCGGAGCGGTGCAGCCACACCAGCTCGAGGTCGACGAGGCGAGCCAGGTGGATCTTGAGTTGGGTGTCACCCCAGCCGAGGTGCTCGCGGGCGTCGCGGCGGGTGAAACGCACCCGGTCCCGGGCGGTGTCACGCTCGGCGGCCAACGCGGTGACCATCGAATCGAGGGCTTCGAGGAGCCGGCGGGTCTGTGGGGGCAACACGTCGAGGGACCGGCCCAGCACCTCATGCGCGAGCGTGTTGGCCAGCGCGATGTCGGCCAGGCTCGCTTCGATGTAGACGACCTCGGTGCCCGTGCTCGTGGTGACGGTGCGGCGGGGCCGCTGGTGTTGGTGCAACAACGCAATGGCGTCGATCAGCGTCAGGTACTTCACGTGATCGCGTCGGGTGCGCGTCGCGGCGTCGACGAAGCCCAACCGATCCGCGTACGGGTTGACCACCGCGACCGACTCCAACAGCCGCTGGGCGTCCTGGTGGACCTTGAGCACCTGGGCGCGTTCGCGTCCCGCGGTGAGACCTTCGAGGGTGTGCGACCGGCGTTGGCGTTCATGGATCGCCCGGGTCTGGTCGCGGTCCTCATCGACGCTCAACACGACGCAGCGGTTCAACAACTCCTCGTCGACATCAATCGCGGTGGTGGTCAAGAAGATCGCCGCGGGACCCTGGACCTTGTACTCATGGGTGGTGAGCCGACCCGTCGACGTGTCCTTGCCGGTGCTGGCAATGGACAGCTCGCCTTCGGACTGCAGGAGCTTGAGGGCGTAGCTCGCCCGCTCGGCGCCTTCCTCCTCCGCGACGGCGAGGACCTTGTGGGCCAGTTCGGTCTCGCCCAGGTAGTACAAGCTCTGGCCGGTCATCGCCGAGTACTTGATGCGCTCCTCAGCCGGCACGAACTCCAACACAGCGTCCATCAGGGCGCTCTTGCCCGCCGCCGAGGTGGACTGCACGATCACCGCCAACGGCCGATCAAGGAGCCGTGACACCGCGGCGAGGTAGCCGACGAGGCAGTTCGTGGCCTCGCCCACCATGCCGGTGCGGCCGAAGTCGACCCCGATTCGTTCCACCAGCGCCGGGTCCATCAGGAGCTCCATCGCCCGGGTCCGTTCCTCGGGGTCCAGCTCCACAGTGGTGTCCTCGGGTTCTTGGGCCCGACGGATCGCGTCCTCGACGTGGGCTTCCGCCGCGCCGAACACCCGGGCCAGGTCGTCTTTGAGGACCTTGGCGTCGATGCCGATCTCACCCGCG
>CAZCVS010000345.1:0-3791 GCA_964501845.1 uncultured Iamiaceae bacterium | reverse complement strand
GGCCACGGTCCGACCGTCACTGCGGCCAGTGCCAGTGCCCAGAACGCCGCGGCCAGGGCGACGAGCTTGCGCCCCGTCGGCAGGAGGCCGTCTTGCCAGGCGAACCCGGCGACCTGGAAGCCCAGCCAGCCGATGACCCAGTTCAGCTGGGGGATGAAGGGGAGGCCGGCGAAGCTGGCCACCTCGCCGACGGCGAACAGGGCGACCAAGGCGGCGGTGAACGCCATCGGCCGGGCTCGGAACCAGCGGAAGGTGAACGGGGCGAGGGCGGTGTCGATGGTGTAGTTGGCGAGGAACCACAGCGGGATCGCGGCGCCGGCGGCCGCGAGGACGACGATGCCGAAGCCGCCGACGGCGCCACCGAGGACGAGGGCGACCGCCCAGAAGGTGGCCAGGGCCGCCGCGGGGGCCACCATCCGGCGCAGCCGCGTGGCGATCCAGTCTGCGGGCCGCACCCCGCGCCGCTCCGCAGACCGCAACGAGGTGGCGGAGGCGAACCCGCCGACGAAGAAGAACAGGGGCATGACCTGGCCGATCCAGGTGAACCAGCCGTACTCCGGTGCGTAGTCGAGGAGGTTGCCGCCGTCGAGCTCGCCTCGGCGGAGCACCACGACGGTGCCAAGCCAGTGGCCGAGGGCCACCACCGCCATGGCGGCCGCCCGGTAGAAGTCGACTGCGCGGTTGCGGTCCGTGGGCGTGTGGGCGGCCAGATCGGCGGCAGATGGGGGCGCGGCGAGCGGGGTGGGCGTGGTGGGGTGGCTCATGGGGACCATTCCGCCACGGCACGCCGTGCCGGCCCCCAGGGGGAATCCCCCAAACGGGCGCGGGTTGGGCGGGCATCGTCCGCTGGGCGGGGCGACGGCTGCCGCCTACAGTCCGGGCGTGGACATGCGGGTGCTCCTCGAGTCGGTCGTCGCGTCGGATCGGCGGTACTTCGAGCTGGGTGCCAGCGCGGAGCCGCTTCCGGGAGCGGTCCTGCTCCACCTCCCCGGGTCGGCCGGCGTCGGAGCGGGCACCGTCGTGTGGGTGGACGATGCCGCGGTCGTGACCAAGTCCCCCGGCTGGGTCGAGGCGGCTGCGGTGGCCGCCCGCCGGTGCGGCGCACCAGCGCTGCGGGTGTACGGCCTGGCCCCGGACGGTCCGGCCGCGGACCGGTGCCATGCCGCCGGCATGACCTCGCGCCAGGAGCTGGCCTACGTCGGGGTCGGCGGGGACGCCGACGGCGCCGGCTCACGGATCGAGATCCGCCCGGCGGACGACGAGGCTGGACGGGACGCCCGCCGCCGCGTCGCCGGTGGAGCCACCTCGGCGCCCGACGGCCACCCCATCGACGCCGAGGCCTTCTTGGCGGGCGAGGAGCTGCGTGCGGCGACCGGCGCGCTGGAACTGTTCGTTGCGTGGGACGGCGAGGAGCCGGTGGCCGTGGTCGGCGCCCTGCGGCAGGGGGACCTCCTTCGGCTGAAGAACCTGCTGATCCGGCCCGACCGGCGGCGCGAGGGGATCGCCAAGGCGGTGACCTCCACGCTGCTCGGCTGGGCCCGGGACGAGGACCGGGTCCTCGGCACCGTCGCCCTCGCCGGCGACCATGGCGAGCGCATCTACCGGTCCCTCGACATGGCGGTGGCAGGCGAGTACACGGAGTGGTCGATGGAGCTCCCTGAGTCCGGCCGCCCCCCGGGCATCGACGTCCACCGGGCATGACCGCCGAGCTCGATCAGCTGGCCGCGGACTACCGAGCGCACGGCTTCGCGGTGATGCGGGGCGCGTTGGGCCGCGATGCGCTGGGTCACCTCGACGTCCGCTCGTTCGCCGTCTGGGACCGCACGGTCGACGATCCCGCGCACGCCGACCGGTTCTTCCGGCGCAGCAACGACCGGGGCGAGCACGTGATCGACCGCATCGATCCGTACTTCGACCTCGACCCGGAGCTCGTCGCGTTCGCGGAGCGAGACGAGCTTCAGGTGCCGACCTCGGCGCTGATCGGCGGGCCGCTGTGGGTGCTCAAGGACAAGCTGATCCGCAAGGAGCCGGGTGTCGACGGCTACGGCATGCACCAGGACTACGCCTACTACGTGGCGACCGGTGTTCCGGCCAGCCGGTTGGTGTCCGTGCTGATCCCGCTGACGGAGACCGACTCGAACGCGGGGCCCCTGGAGGTCGCGGTGGGGTGGCACGATCGCCTGCTGACGGGGCCCGGCGAGCTCGACCCCGACCCGACGTCGGTCGACGTGTCGTCCTGGCAGACCGTGGAGGCCGGCCCGGGAGATCTCGTCTTCCTCCATCCGCTGGCCCTGCACCGCAGTGCTCCGAACCGCTCGGCGTCGGCGCGGCCCATGGTGTTCGTCACCTACGGGTCTGGACCTGGCGGTGCCGCGGCGGGCCGAGCGATGCGGGACTTCTACCGCAACGGGGCCAAAGCGCGGGTCGACGCGGGCGGATCGGGCCTCGTCAGGCCTCCATCCGCACCATCATCCGATCCAGCGCGGCCACGACCTCCGGCCTGAGCGGCAGGTCCCGCAGGTCCCGCCACATGGGTTGGATCGACGCGGGCGGCGGATCCATCGCGTCGATCAGCTCCGGCAGGTCGCGGTCTTGGGGAAAAGTCGCGACCTGGGCGCGCTGACCGAGGTACTCGAGGTCGATCATCGTCCGCACGCACTTCTCGCAGCGGCCGCAGTTGATCCCGGCGTCGAGGTGCGCCCAGCAGACGCGGAGGTGGGCGTGCACGAGGGGATCGGTTGCCACCATCCGCAGCCGCTCCCGTCGGAACGGGACGGCGTCGCCGTGCTCGACCGTGAGCCGCCCGGGGAGCGACCACCGTGCATCGAGGTCCGGGTGCGAGCCCCAGGGGATCAGGCGCCCGTGCGCGTACGAGGGCGGGATCATCAGCGTGCCGAGCTCCGTCGGCAGGAGCATCGCGATGCACACGAGCGCAGCCCCGTGGGTGTGCTCCCAACTGGCCTGGGCGAAGCAGTGGTGGTGGCGGAGGTTCGTCTCCACTTCGAGCGGGACGAGGTCCCTGGCGGCGGCGACGGCGCGGATGGCACGGCTGGCGGCCTCGCGCCGGTCGTGGTCGTCGAGGTCGATGTCGTACCCGTGGACGAACAGCAGGTGCGTGGGCTCGTGGCCGCCGGCGAGCAGCGAGAAGAACGAGTCCACGCCACCGGTGAAGCACAGCGCGCGGCCGGCGGCCGGCTCGGGGTCCGGCGTGGCGCGCCGCCGTGAGACCGCACTTCGGACCTGGGCAGCTAGCGACGGGCGCGGCACCCGCAGGTCGACGGCGTCGTCGCCTCCCCACCAGCCCGCCATCTCGGCCACGTTGGCCTGGGCGCCCGTCAGCCAGTCGGTGTCCACCGGCGCCGGGAGCTCGATCGTGGTGCCGGTCCGGGCGGCGGGGATGCAGAGCAGCGTGGCCCATGCCTCGGCGACGTCCGCGAGCTGGTGCCCGGGTGCGCGGACGAACAGCTCCTCGCCGTCGACCGCGACGCGCAGTTCATCGCCGGCGGGGGACCGCCTCGCGGGCTCCACCTTCCACACCGGTCGGAGGGAGTGGGTCGCAGTCACGGCCCGGAACACTAGGGCGCAACCTGCCCGTCGCCCGCGGGCTCTTCGGTACTGCCTAGCGTCACCAAGATGCCCGGCCCGCCGTCACCGCCCACGCGCCGCTGGTGGGGGATCCTCGCCCTGGTCGCCGCGGCGGGCGTGGCGGTCCGTGCGCTCTACGTGCAGCTGGTGATGGTCGACACGCCGTCGGGCCAGGACTCGATCTGGTACCAGCTCCAGGGGGGAGC
>CAZCVS010000344.1:0-3797 GCA_964501845.1 uncultured Iamiaceae bacterium | reverse complement strand
ACGAGGTGTTCGAGTCGCCGGCCAGCATCGTGTTCGACCAGGCCGAGAACCGCCTTCACACGATCAAGGCCGTGCTGGTCGCCACCCTCGGCTGATGACCACCACGGACGGCGACGCGCCGGCGCCGTCCGGCGCGTCGTTCGGCGTCCGCCAGGCGGCGTTCATCGGCGTCGGCGCCATGGTCGGCGCCGGCATCTTCTCGCTGCTCGGCGCGGCCGGGGAGGTCGCGGGGTCGGCGGTCTGGGTCTCGTTCCTGATCGCCGGCGTGATCGCAGGGCTCCAGGGCTACTCGTTCGCCAAGTTCGGCGCCCGGTACCCCTCGGCCGGCGGCCTGCTGGAGTACGTCATCCGGGGGTTCGGGAGCGGCCACGCCACGGGTGTGATGGCCTGGCTCATCTACTCGGTGAACGCGGTGGTCACGGCCATGGTCGCGGTGTCGTTCGGCTCCTATGCGAGCTCGGCGTTCGCGGACGGCAGCACCGCGTGGGTGAAGGTGTTCGCGGTGGCGGTCGTCGCGGCCATGACGCTGCTCAACATGGTCGGCTCCCAAGCTGTCGCCCGCGTCCAGACCGTCGTCGTGGTCGTCGTCATCGGCATCTTGTCGGTCTTCGCGGTGTCCACCCTGGCCAACGTCGACCTCGATCTGCTCGCCCCGTCCGGGTATCCGGCGTTCCAGGACATCGTGTCCGGCGTGGCGCTGACCTTCTTCGCCTACCTCGGGTTCGGCGTGATCACGTTCACGGCGAAGGATCTCCGTGACCCGGCCCGGCAGCTGCCCCGCGCTGTCTACCTGGCCCTGGGCATCGCCACGGTGGTGTACGTGGCCGTCTCGCTCGGCGTGTTCGGCACCCTCACCGTCGGGGAGGTCATCGACTCGGGCGGCACCGCGCTCGCCGTGGCCGCAGAGCCGGTGCTCGGACGGGCCGGTTACTGGATGATGAGCATCACCGCCCTGTTCGCCACCGCCGGCGCGACCAACGCCGGTCTGTACCCGGCGACGGGGCTGTGCGATCAGATGGCGTCGGTCGGCCAGTTCCCGCCGGTGATGGCCCGGCGGGTGGGCGACCGCCTCTCGGTCGGTCTGCTCGGCACCGCGGCTATCGCCGCGGTCCTCGCCGGGTTCTTCGACCTCAGCTCGATCGCCTCGATCGGCAGCGCCGTCGCCCTGCTCGTGTTCACCCTCATTACCGCCTCCCATCTCCGGATCCGGCGCGAGACCGGGGCGAACCCGGTCATCCTCACGGTGGGGATGCTCAGCACCGCCATCGTCTTGGTGACGTTCGCGGCGACGACGCTGATCGACGAGCCGGCCACGGTGGCGCTGCTCGTCGCCATCGTCGCGATCAGCGCGCTGGTCGACGTGGCGTGGAAGTGGCGGGCGCCGTCACCCGGTGGGTCGGGCATGATCGAGCCAGACCGAACGACGAGGGGCTGACCATGGGCAAGGGATCGAAGGGCCACAAGCACGGCGGGGCCTCGGCGCCCGCCCGGCTGCCTCGGAAGGTGTACGAGAGCGAGCTCGAGGCGCTCCAGGTCGAGCTGGTCGCGCTCCAGCAGTGGGTCGTGGCTACCGGCGCCAAGGTGTGCGTGGTCTTCGAGGGCCGCGACACCGCGGGCAAGGGCGGGGTGATCAAGCGCCTCACCGAGCGCGTGAGCCCGCGGGTCTTCCGGGTGGTCGCCCTCCCGGCGCCGACCGAGCGGGAGCGCACCCAGATGTACATCCAGCGCTACCTCCCGCACTTCCCGGCGGCGGGTGAGGTCGTGATCTTCGACCGGTCCTGGTACAACCGCGCTGGGGTCGAGCGGGTGATGGGGTTCTGCTCCGACGAGGACGTGCAGAAGTTCCTGGCCATGGCGCCGGCGGTCGAGAAGGCGATGGTGGACTCCGGGATCTTGCTGCGGAAGTACTGGCTCGACGTCGACCCCGACGAGCAGACGCGCCGGCTCAAGAGCCGGATGGACGACGGCCGCAAGACCTGGAAGCTGACCCCGATGGACCTCACGTCCTACCGCCACTGGTTCGACTACTCGGTGGCCCGCGACGAGATGTTCGCCGCCACCCACACCGGCTGGGCGCCGTGGCACGTCGCCGACTCCAACGACAAGCGCCGCGCCCGCCTCAACATCATCCGCCACCTGCTCGACTCGATCCCCTACGAGCACATCCCCCAGCCCGAGGTGCGCCTCCCGCGCCGCCAGCGCGACCCGGGCTACGTCGAGCCGGAACCGAACTTCGAGGTCGTGCCCGACCGCTACTGAGGGTCGCTCGGTCGCTCAGCCGAAGTCGGGCAGGTCCGTGGTGTGGGCCGGCTCGATGACCGGGAGCCGGACCATCCGGAAGCCGTTCACGAAGCCGGCGATCGAGGCGACCAGCGGGATCAACAGCGCGGCTTGGAGGGCCCGATCCCGGGCCTGGCGGTTGATGTCGGAGATGGCGGTGGCGACCTCGGTGGGCTCACCGGCGGCGATCCGGTCGATCTCCGCGTCGCTCATGACCTCGGCGTCGTCCTCCATGGCGGTGGCGATCTGGGCCTGCTGCGCCGGCGGGATGACGGTGCTGGACTCGGTGAGCCGGGTGAACGAGAAGGCCATCACCGCGAGCATCACGCCGCCGGCCATGGCCAGGCCGAACGAGAGCCCGAAGGAGCCGGCCGCGGAGTTCACCCCGGCGGCCTCGCTGACCTGGTCCTCGGAGATCGGGGCCAGGGTGAAGTTGTTCAGCTGGGAGACGAGCAGGCCGAGCCCGGCGCCGACCACGATCAGGGGGAGGGAGAGCGCGAGCCCGGATTCGGCGCGAGGGACGACGGGAACGAGCGCGGCGATGCCGGCGGCGCTCAGCCCGAAGCCGACGCGGATGATGGTGGCCGGCAGTCGGTTGCCCGCCTTGCGCCCCGCGGCCATCGCCACGGCGAACATGGTGAGCGAGAGCGGTGCGAGCGACAGGCCGGCCTGGAGGGCGTCGTAGCCCAGGGTGATCTGGAGGAAGATCGGCAGGGCGATCATGGCGCCGCCGAGGGTGACCTGCTGGAGGAGCTGCTGGGTCACGCCGAGGCGGAAGTTCGGGTGGCGGAACAGATCCGCGTCGAGCAGCGCCGGCTTGTCCTCCCGTTCCCGGCGCAGCAGCCACCGGACCAGCGCGACCATCGCCACCACGCCGATGGCCAGGATCGCCAGGACGGACTCGGCCCCCTCCTGCCAGGCGAGGATGCTCAACACGATGCCGCCCATGGCGATGATCGACAGGCCGGCACCGACCCGGTCGACCTCCCGGGGCCCGGTGTAGGCCACGTCGCGGATCCGGCCGAGGCCGCCGAGGACCACCCCGATGACCACTACCTCGAGGAGGAAGCCCACGCGCCACGAGAGGTAGGTGGTCACGAACCCGCCGAGCAGCGGCCCCACCGCCGCGGCGATGGCGGCCGAGGCGCCGACGAGGGCGTAGGCCCGGCGTTGGGCGGGCCCTTCGAAGTTGCCGTGGATGAGCGACTGCATGGCGGGCAGGAGCAGCGAGGCACCGAGCCCGCCGATGATGGCCCAGAAGACGATGATCGTGGTGAGGCCCTGGGCGACCGTCATCGCCAGGGCGCCGATGGCGTAGGCGATCAACCCGATCACGTACGCCCGCTTGCGCCCGATGAGGTCTCCGACGCGGCTGCTGATGAGGATGAACGCGGCGGAGACCAGCGCTTCGAGGGCGATCGCGGACTGGACGCCGCTCACCGTGGTGTCGAGGTCGTCGACCACCGCGGAGATCGACACGTTCATCAGCGACGTGTCGACGACGAGGACGAACATCG
>CAZCVS010000343.1:0-3804 GCA_964501845.1 uncultured Iamiaceae bacterium | reverse complement strand
GACGAGCGGTACCAGGCGGTGACGACCTCGAGCGCGGTGCGGGCGTCGTCGAGGCTGACGGGCAGCGGGCCACCGGAGACCAGCGATTCCTGGGTGGCGGCGAGCTGGCCGCGCCAGCCGCTGAGCGGCGAGGTCCAGCCATCGAGCGCGAGGGCGGCCGCCCGCTCGACGTCCTTGGACGCGTAGTGGAACGTCCACGGCTCGGCCCCGGGCTTGTAGGGGGACTGCGAGGACTCGACGGTCAGGTGCTCGAAGCAGAACCGCAAGCGGGAGGTCTCGGTGGCGGCGCCGAGGGTCACCGTGGCGGTCATCAGCGCGCCGTCGATCGTGGTGATGATGGCGGCCGCGCAGTCTTCGACCTCGATGTCGAGCTTGCGGGTGGCCGTGCGGGCGACGACCTCGGCCGGCTCGCCACCGAGCCAGGTGAGCAGGTCGTGCAGGTGGATGGCGTGGCTGAGCACGGCGCCGCCGCGCTCGCCCTGCCACGTCCCCCGCCAGTCGACGGCGTAGTAGGCGTCGCCGCGCTTCCACATCGTCTCGCTGGTGGCGACGAGGAGCCGCCCGGGGACCCCGGCATCGAGCAGGCGCTTGAGCTTCTGGGACCCGGCACCCCACCGGTACTGGAAGATGGGGGCCACGCGCCGACCGGTGCGCGCCTCGGCCGCGGCGAGGCGGTCGACGGCCTCGACGGAGTCGACGAGCGGCTTCTCGCAGACGACGTCGACACCAGCCTCCAGGCACTGGATGATCTGGGCTTCGTGGAGGTGCGGCGGTGTGCAGATGTCGACCACATCGAGTCCCAGACCCAGCAGCGCATCGAGGTCCGGAACCGCCTTGATGCCGAGGAGGCGGGCCTGGCGGCGGCGCGCCGGGGTCGGGTCCGCCACCGCGACCAGGTCGAAGTGGGACCGGAGGCGGAGCAGGGCGAGGACGTGGAGCCGGCCGATGCCGAGGCCGAGCACCCCGATGCGCAGCTTGCTCACGACGCGACCTCCACGTCCGAGCTGGAGGTCGCCCACGGGCCAGCCGCCGCCTGGGCTCGCAGTGTCAGGTCGCTCACCGCACGAACGTGGTCCGCGCTGACGAACGTGTCGCTCCCGTCGACCACATCGGCCACCAGTCGCTTCGCCCAGTCGACCTTGGCGTTGGTGCAGTCGATGCGGCGGGTGCCCTTGGCGTCGACGGCGATCAGGTGCTCGCGGCCCTTCTTGCCGGCGAGGTCGACGTTGGTGCGCACCTCGAACGTGCCCTCGGTGCCGACGATCATCAGGCGCCCGTCGCCCCAGGTCTTGAGCCCCTTCGGAGACAGGTAGTCGACCCGGTGCGTGCCGATGGCGCCGCCCCCGGAGATCACCATCTGACCGATGTCCTGCATGGCCGGGTGCTTCGGCACCGACACGTTGCCGACTTGGGCGGTGATGACCTCAGCGGTCCCCGCACCGGTGGCCATGAGGAACTGATCGGCCTGGTGCGAGCCGATGTCGACCAGGATCCCGCCGGTGGCGACCGGGTCCCAGAACCAGTCGGGTCGGCCGTCGGCACCCATGCGGTGCGGGCCCAGGCCGAGGACGGACACCACCTGGCCGATGTCGCCGAGGCGGGCGCGCCGGCAGGCCTCGGCCACCGCCCGGTTCTCGAAGCGCTCACCGAACATGACCCACCAGCGGCGGTCGGTGTCGGCCAGAGCCGCGTCGACGGCGGCCAGGCCCTCGCTCGTGGTGACGCCGGGCTTGTCCGCGACCACGTGCTTGCCCGCCCGCAGTGCCCGCACCGCGATGTCGCCGCGCTCGGACGGGATGGCGGCCGTCACGATCAGGTCGATGGTCGGATCGTCGATGATGGCGTCGACCGGGAGGGCCCTCGACCTCGGACCGAGCAGCCGCATGGCGACGAGGTTGGGCGCCCCGGACGCGTGGTAGGCCGCGATGGTCGCCCCCGCCTGCCAGAGCCGAGCGGCCAACATCAGGCCGTGGTTGTGATCGAGGCCGATCACCCCGACGCGGATCTTCCCCCTGGGACGCATGCCGGCGACCCTACCCAAGGACCTGCCGGGGCCGGAGGGGACCGACGGAGCGGACAGGCGACGCCCGCCCGCTCGGCAGGCACCGACGATGGGCTCGCCGCACCCTCCTGGGGTCAGAAGCGGCGGCGGGACCAGAGGGCGGCGGCGGACAGCGTGTGCCAGGCCGCGTGGGGCTGGAGCAGGGAGTCCGGTCGACACCAGCGCTCGCCGGTGCGGCCGAGGATGTGGAGCACCAGGCCGGAGGTCAGCAGCGGCAACGAGATTGCGGCCTCCCGGATGGAGGCCTGGGTGACGTGGCGCCGGGCCTCGGCCACGACGGCGAGCGCTCCGACCGCCCCCTGGGCGTAGTCCGACGTCCGCGGGTGGGCGACCACCGCGGCCGCGGCCACGACACCCGCGACCGCTGTGTCAGGCATCGGCCGGCCATCGGCGACCGTGGCATCGGTCAGGGCCAGGAGTCCGAGCATGGCGATGAGCGAGCTGTCGTGCGCCCACCTCCCGAGCACACCACCGGGGCCGTGGTACGCCACCGACCCCAGGCCCACGGCGATGACCGCCCACGCGAACGGGCGGTCGGGGTCGGGCCGCCGGAGCAGGTCCGCGCCCGCGACCACATAGGCGAGGCTCGAGACGGTGTTGGCCGGTTGGGTCACCAGCCCGTGGCGACAGTGCTCGCAGTCCGACGCCGCCACCACCCGAGGCCGGTCGTCACGGAAGGTCGAGCGGCGCAGCACGACCCGAGCGTAGGGGGAGCCGCCCGGCCAGACTGCTGCGGTGACCGGTCCCGTCGACAAGCCCGCCGCCGAGGTCGACGTCACCGAGGATCTGGTGCGGTCCCTGCTCGGTGCTCAGCACCCGGACCTGGCCGACCTCCCGTTGACCGAGCTCGATGCCGGGTGGGACAACGTGATCTTCCGGCTCGGCGACGAGCTCGTGGTGCGGCTGCCGCGCCGGGCGCTGGCGGCCCCGCTCGTCCTCCACGAGCAGCGCTGGCTGCCGGTGCTGGCCCCGTCGCTGCCGCTCGCGGTCCCCGTGCCCATCCGGATCGGAACGCCGGCCGCGGACTACCCCTGGCACTGGTCGGTGACGAGGTGGTTCCCCGGCGCTTCCGCGCTGAGGGCACCACCCGCAGATCCCGAAGCCGCAGCCCTCCAGCTCGGCGACTTCCTCGCCGCGCTCCACCAGCCGGCGCCGCCGGATGCACCCGCCAACCCGTACCGGGGCATCCCCCTCGCCGACCGCGACGAGCTCACGCGCCGATGGATCGACCAGCTGCCCGACCACGTCGACGGACCCCGCGCCCGCGCCTGCTGGGCGGCGCACGTCACCCTGCCCCGCTGGGAGGGCCCCGCCCTGTGGCTCCACGGCGACCTCCACCCGCACAACGTGGTGGTCGACCGAGGTGTGCTCACGGCCGTGATCGACTTCGGCGACCTGACCACGGGCGACCCCGCGACCGACCTCGGCATCGCCTGGATGCTGTTGCCACCCGGCGCCCGCCCGGTGCTCCGCGAGGCAGTCGGCGCCGACGACGCCACCTGGGCGCGCGGGCGCGGCTGGGCGCTGGCCCTCGGTCTCGCGTACCTGGCCAACGGCGCATCGACCCCCGGGTTCGCCGCGCTGGGCCAGGCGACCATCGAGGCCGTCCTCGACGACTGGGCCATCTGACCCAACCCTCACCTTTGCCGATCGTCGTGGAGCGGTGGCTGACAGACTGGGCGCGGCGGGCGACGGAGGGAGGCCTCTGCGATGGACCACGGTGCGGGGTCGGCGGACGGGGC
>CAZCVS010000342.1:0-3810 GCA_964501845.1 uncultured Iamiaceae bacterium | reverse complement strand
GCTCTACTTCGTCAACTACACGCAGATCGCGCCGCCCGGTGTGCCCAAGGAGACCTGGCTCGCCCGGTGGCCGCTCGACGGCCCGGTCCGGCGCTGGCGGGTCGAGGGCATGTCGGAGTTCGACTCGATCCACGACGTCAAGGCCACCGAGCACCACCTCGTGTTCAGCGACCTGCCGTTCGTCGTCGAGCCCGAGATGTTCCAGGGCGCGCCCCGCAGCCGCCGGATCCAGGAGCACACGACGCTGTGGATCGTGGCCAAGGAGGACCTGCGCCGCACCCCGCCGGGCGGTTCGGTCACGGCGCGCGAGGTGCGACTGCCGATGCCCACCGGGCACCTGTTCGCCGACCACCGGGAGGTCGACGGCCGCCTCCGCGTCACGCTCCAGCACGCACCGCTCGGCGACCTGATGATGACGCTGACGCACGACCAGCTCGACCACCGCAACCAGCGGCCGATCGACCAGGACTACGAGGGCATGGTGGCCCTGGCGCTCCAGCCCGCGGTGGTCGGTCGCTACGAGATCGACCTGGCGACCGGCGAGGTGCTCGATGCCGAGGTGGCCATGGACGTCGACCGGGTCTGGGGCGGCATCTTGCCCACCACCGACACAACGTCGCCCGCGGCCCGGGACCGCCAGCGCCAGCTCTGGTACGCCGGTGCCGGGTTCGACCCCGACCTGGTCCCCGAGGAGTGGTGGCGGCTCTACGGCACCGCGACCGACGGCGCCGTCGACCCGGCCGACCTGCCCGACGAGGCCATGCCCGGCTCGCTCGCCCGCTTCGACCTGGAGTCGATGAAGGTCGCCGAGGTGTGGTCCTACGCCGACGGCGCCTTCCCGTCGCCGCCGACGTTCGTGCCCCGGGTCGGCGCCCAGGACCCCGACGACGGCTACATCGTGGTCGTCGTCCACCAAGACGGCGACAAGGAGATCCAGGTCTTCGACGCCCTCCACATCGAGGCCGGTCCCCTCGCCCGGGCGACGGCCCCCGGGTTCAACCCCGGACTGCTGCTCCACTCGTGCTGGATGGCCGATCGGGTCGGTCCCCGCCCCAGCACCTACCGGGTCTCCTACGTCGCTGACATCGCCGGCGCGCTGCGCGGCCTGCCCGGCGTCTTCGCCGCCTTCTTCCGCATGGGCAAGGCCATCGCCGAGCAGGAACGGGCCGCCCGCAAGGCCTGACCTCGACGCCCGGTACGGTCAGGTCCATGGCTCGCACTAGCAGTCTCGACGAGATCGGCGAGGCCGACGGCTGGCGCTGCTGGCTCTGCGACGAGCCCGTCGATCCCGACATGTCCGTGAACGACTCCCGCGGTCCCAGCGTCGACACCCGGATCACCAAGGCCAAGGCCAAGGCCAAGGCCAAGGCGAGGTCCGGCGGGATCGGGCCCGACCGGCTGGCCCACCGCGGCTGCAACACCGGCAAGGGCGCGACGACGCCCGAGGTCCGGTGGTCCGGCGAGCTGTTCGTCGTGGATCCGGCGCCCATCCTCGCCAGCGTCGAGCGACTCCACCGCAAGGGCGGCCGCGAGGTCATGGCCCGCTGTCCGACCGAGGACGACGCCGCGGCCGCGGCCGCATGGCTGATCGACCGCATCTCCCGGCTCGAACCGACCCTGGCCGTCACTGCCGAGATCGACCCCGGCGGCGGCCAGTACCTCGTCGCCCTCCGCGCCTGACCTGATATGGATTCCCGAAGGCAAGACCCTTCAGGAATCCATATCAGTCAGCCGCCAGGCCGGACCTTGGGCACGGTGAGCCAGTCGAGTCGTACCCGTGGCGGTCGAGCATCGCCACCCGGTACTCCTGGGTCATGCCCTCTTCCCCGCCAATAGTTGCAGAACGCAGCGAATCGCTGCAAACTGCATGCATGCCCGCCATCACGATCCGAGATGTCCCCGACGAGACCCGGTCGGAGCTGGCCGCTCGCGCCGCTCGCTCCGGCCGCTCCCTCCAGGAGTACCTGCGGCGCGAGCTGATCCAGATGGCCGAGCGGCCGGACCACCACACCGTCATGGAGCGGGTGCGGGCGCGCAAGGCGGCGATGGGGAACGGACCGACGACGGAGCAGATCCTCGCCTACCGGGACATGGACCGCCGGTGACGGTCGTCGTCGACGCATCCCTCGTCGCTGCCGGTCTGGTCGAGCTCGGCCCAGAAGGGAACTGGGCCGAGCGGATCCTCGACGGCGATGACCTCGTCGCGCCGCACCTCCTCCCCGCCGAGGTCTTCAACATCTTGCGCCGCCTCGTCGCCACTGGTGTCGTGGCGAGCGAGGTGGCCGCGCTGGCCCAACGGGAGCTCCTCGATCTGCCGATCGCCCTCTATCCCTTCGAGCCCTTTGCCACTCGGGTCTGGGCCCTCCGGGACAACCTCACGTCCTACGACGCCTGGTACGTGGCGCTGGCCGAGGAGCTCCGCGCTCCCGTCGCCACGCTCGACGGTCGCATGAGCCGATCTCCCGGGACCCGATGCACCTTCCTCACGCCAGACGCCTGACGCCGCCCATCGGCGCGCGTCGCGGGATGGCCGCCTCCCGTCAGCCGAGGCGGCCGACGTAGACCCAGCGGCCGTCGACGCGGGCGAAGGTGCTGACCTCGTGGACGATGTGGTCGGCGCCGGGGTCGTCGTCGCTCGATCCGCCGGTGTGGTGGGCCTCGAACTCGACCGTCCCCTCCTGGTCGAGCATCCCGCCCCCGGTGGTGGCGAGCACGTCGAGTCCGGTCCAGCGCCGCGCCGGATCGTCGTGGATCTTGCGGGGCCGGGTGTCGGGGTGCCAGGACCGGGCGAGGTAGGCCATGTCGCCCACCGCGAAGGCGCTGTAGCGCGACCGCATGAGCGCCTCGGCCGTGCCGGCAGCCGCGTCGCCGCCGTGGATGCGCCCGCAGCAGTCGTCGTAGGTGGCGGGCCGCCCGCAGGGGCAGGGAGCGCCGGCAGCCAGGGGCGAGCGGGTCACGTCCGGTAGCCGGCGAGGAGCCGGTCGGTGATCTCGTCGATCATGGCGTCCTCGAGCTCCGGCGGCAGCTCGAAGCCGAGCTGGAGCACGGTGGCCACGCCGTGGGAGCCGCTCCACAGCGTCAGCGCGACGAGTAGCGGATCGTCGGCCACGATGGCGCCGGCGGCGATGGCATCGCTGACCGCCCCGGCTGCGGCCTCGAACGCCTTGGTGGCACCCGGAAGCTCGACGCCGGGCGGTACCGACGCGGAGCCGAGGTCGGGCGGGAAGAGGAACATCACGCGGAACAGCTCGGGGTTCTCCCGGGCGTAGCGCACGTAGGCACGGTTGTGGCCCTTGATGCGGGCGATGGGGTCGGGGTCCGTCATCGCATCGAAGCGGGCGACGAGGGCGTCGAACTCCCCCTCGGCCAGGGTCCGCAACAAGTCCTGCTTGTCGCGGACGTGGGCGTACAGGGCCGGGGCGGTGACACCGAGCTGGCCGGCCAGGCGGCGCAGCGAGAGGGCCTCGAGCCCGTCGGCGATGATCAGCTCGCGGGCAGCGGCGACGATCGCGGCGCGCTGGAGCGGAGGTCGGTCGGAGGCGGGCACCCGGGAACTGTACCGGCCCTCCCGAGCGGCCTTCGGGGGTGAACACCGTTCACTCCCGGTCGTGCGTTGCTACCGTGCGGCCCATGACCGCCACCTCCGATGCGAGCATCGACCCCGCGGCGACGAGCCCCTGGCTCCGGGGGACGTTCGCCCCGGTGACCGACGAGCGCGACGACCATGGCCTCCCGGTGTCGGGGCAGCTGCCCGACGGCCTCCGGGGCACCTTCCTCCGCAACGGCCCCAACGCCATGTTCCCGCCGGTC
>CAZCVS010000341.1:0-3822 GCA_964501845.1 uncultured Iamiaceae bacterium | reverse complement strand
GTGTTCCCTCTGGGATTCGTGCGGTGTGCGTGCAGGTGAGCGGGTGGGCATCACGAGCGCTCCCCGCAGTCTGCCCGGTGCCAGTCCCGACCCCGAAAACTGCGACGACCTCCCGGTGTGGGAGGTCGAGGGAGCGCACGCGGCGGGTGAAGACGGCGTGCGCTACGTGAGTACTACGAGGCGGTGGGCGGTCTTCATCACGACGGGAAGTATGGCGGACCCCCACCGATCTGACAACCCTGTTCCCACCGCCACCCGGCGGACCAGCGCTACTTGGTGTTGGTGATGGCGCCGGTCTCGGCCCCTTGGACCAGGCGGGCGTACTTGCCGAGGACGCCCTGGGTGTAGCGGGGCGGGTTGGGGGTCCACCCCTCCTTGCGCTTGGCCAGCTCGGCCTCGTCGACCAGGAGATCGAGGCGGAACTGGTGGACGTCGATCACGATGCGGTCGCCGTCGCGCACGAAGGCGATGGGTCCGCCGTCGACGGCCTCGGGGGCGACGTGGCCGATGCAGAAGCCCCAGGTGCCGCCGGAGAACCGGCCATCGGTGATGAGCGCGCAGTCCGAACCCCGCCCGGCGCCCTTGAGCGCACCGGTGATGGCGAGCATCTCGCGCATCCCCGGACCGCCCTTGGGGCCCTCGTAGCGGATCACGATCACGGTGCCGGGCTGAATCTCGCCGCCCAAGATGGCGTCCATGGCGCCGTCCTCGCCGTCGAAGACCCGGGCCGGGCCGTCGAAGAGCAGCTGGTCCGCGGAGAGGCCGGCGACCTTCACGACCGAGCCCTTGGGAGCCAGGGTGCCGGTGAGGATGTTGAGGCTGCCCTCGGCGTGGATCGGGGCGTCGAGCGGGTGGACCACGACGCCGTCGGGGCGAGGCGGGTCGATCTCGGCCAGGTTCTCGGCGATGGTCTTGCCGGTGACGGTGAGGCAGTCGCCGTGGAGCAGCCCGGCATCGAGCAGTTCCCTCATGACCACCGGGACGCCGCCGATGCGGTCGAGGTCGGTCATGTGGAACTTGCCGCCGGGCTTCATGTCGGCGATGTGGGCGACCTGGGCGGCGATGCGGTTGAAGTCGTCGAGGTCGAGGGCGACGTCGGCCTCGTTGGCGATGGCCAGCAGGTGCAGCACGGCGTTGGTGGAGCCACCGAGCGCGTTGGTCACGGCGATGGCGTTCTCGAACGCTTCCTTGGTGAGGATGTCGCGGGTGGTGATGCCAGCCCGGAGCAGGCCGAGGATGGCCTCGCCGGCGCGGACGGCGTCGTCGTCGCGGCGGCTGTCGATGGCGGGCGGGCTGGCCGATCCGGGGATCGACAACCCGAGCGCCTCACCGATGGACGACATGGTGTTGGCGGTGAACATGCCGCCGCAGGCACCCTCGCCGGGGCAGGCGGTGCGCTCGATCTCGCCGAGCTCCTCCTCGGTCATGGTGCCCGCCGCCGTGGCGCCCACGGCCTCGAAGACCGTGGTGATGTCGGTGGCCTGGCCGTTGTGCTCACCCGGGAGCGTGGATCCGGCGTAGACGAACACCATCGGGAGGTCGAGGCGAGCCGCGGCCATCATCATCCCGGGGAGGGACTTGTCGCAGCCGGCGAGGCCGACGAACCCGTCGAGCCGTTCGGCGAAGACCACGGTCTCGACCGAGTCGCAGATCACCTCCCGGGAGACCAGCGAGCCGCGCATGCCCTCGTGGCCCATGGAGATGCCGTCGGAGACGGAGATGGTGCCGAACTGGATGGGGAACCCGCCGGCGTTGCGCACGCCCTCCTTGGCCTTCTTGGCCAGGCGGTCCAGCGACAGGTTGCACGGCGTGACCTCGTTCCACGACGAGGCGATGGCGATCTGCGGCTTGTCCCAGTCGTCGTCGGTCATGCCGACGGCTCGCAGCATCGCCCGGCTGGGCGCCCGCCGGTAGCCGTCGGTGACGTCGCGGCTCCGAGGCTTGATGTCCACCGACGACTCCGTAGGGTCCGAAGGAGCAGAAGTGGAATCGGTCGGTTCAGCCATGGCCGGAAACGGTACTTCCGCCCACCAGACGGGGCCGAACCAGTTGGCCGTCTCAGTCGCACCCGCCATCGGCCAGGAACCGATCGAGTTCCCTCGCGTTGGCCCGGACGGCCTCGGTCGGTGCGGCCGGGTTCGACACGCCCGAGATCGACTCCGCCTCCCACCGCTCCGACAGGTAGCCCAGGGCGGGACGGAACCGCTCCGACCCCGAGGCCTCGCCGACCTGGAGGAAGGCGAACATCGCCCGAATGCCGAGACCCTGCTCGCCCGGCAAGGTGAGCGCCTCCTCGACGGTGAGGCCGTGCTCGCCCAGCGTCTTGCGGGGGACCTCGAGGAGCTGGCACCAACCGGGGCGACCCGATGGGCCGGCTCGATCGGCTCGGTCGGCGCCGCGTCCGCCGGGCTCGCAGGAGCAGCTCGCCAGCACCGACACCACCAGGAGCGCCACCGCTCGGGCGGCCCATCGAGCCCGCCTCACGGCAGTGCACCCATCTGGCAGCCGACCTGCTTGTGGGTCCAGTTGCTGGTCGGCTTGCCGTACGAGACGAGGGTCAAGGCAAGACAATCTCGGTGCGCCTGCGCTTCGAGCAGGGCACCACGGAGATCGGCCGCATCGCCGTAGATCAGCGAGTGCGCCTTGTTGCGCAACGCCGCAGTCCCGAACGATGTCGTGATCGACCGTCCGCGGAAGGTGAAGGTCTTGGTGAACGCAGGCGGCTGACCGACGGACCAGATCGCGTCTTGGACCGTTCGGATCCCCATCGCCCGGTACACGTCGTGCAGGGCCCTCCGAGGCACGCGGTAGATGCCGAGGCTGGCCCGCCCGGCGGTGGTCTCGATGATCGCACCGTGGGTGCGGCCCGCCTTCCAGGCCCAGTCCCGAGACACCGGGTCGCAGGCGGTGGTGGCGCCCGCCGTCGAAACGGCCAGCAGAGCGGTCAAGACGACCGCGCACCAGCGGGGTCGTGGGGTCGGGTTCATGGTGCACCTCGTGTTCATCCGTCTTTCGGGAAGGACGCCGGAGCGTCGAAGGCGGAGGAGATCGACCGAAGTCGGGGGTGCACCCCTCGAGAGCGGTCACTGTGCCAGCGGTGACGGTAGAGGTCAACGGTCGCTAACGATCCGGAGCACCGTCATGGAGTCAGCGTTCGCGGCCTCTACCCCACCACACGACCCGATGGCACCGACCGATGGAACGAGAGCGATGGGACAGTCGAGCACCCTGATGCACCAGCTCGTGCGGGAGGTCCGGGAGGGGGTGTGCGGTCGGACGCCGGTTCCACCTTCTAGGTTGACGGCGGTGGGCGCGGTCGTCGAGGTGCACGGAGTCGTCAAGCGGTGGGGCCAGACCCTGGCGCTCGGCGGTGCCACATGTGAGGTCGGACCAGGCGTCACCGGGCTGCTCGGCGCCAACGGGGCCGGCAAGACCAGCCTCCTGGGGCTGATCCTCGGGCTCGACACCCCCGACGAGGGCCAGATCCGGGTGTTCGACATCGACCCGGCGACCGCCGGTCCCGAGGTCCGGGCGCTGCTCGGGTACTCGCCCGAGCACCACCTCCTGCCGCCGGATGTGAAGGCGGTCGACTTCGTCCGCCACGTCGCCGAGGTCCACGGCCTCCCCCGCCGGGAGGCAACGAACCGGGCCTCCGACGTGCTGTGGCAGGTGGGACTCGGCGAGGAGCGCGGCCGGCCGCTGGGCACGATGTCGACCGGCCAGCGCCAGCGGGTGAAGCTGGCCCAGGCCCTGGCCCACGACCCGCGCCTGGTCCTGCTCGACGAGCCCACCGACGGCCTCGACCCCATGCAGCGCGACGCC
>CAZCVS010000340.1:0-3839 GCA_964501845.1 uncultured Iamiaceae bacterium | reverse complement strand
GCATGACGCCGCGGATCCTCACCCTCGCCGCCGACCACCGGCTGAACGTGAGCCGGTCCCTGATCTGGCAGCAGCTGCGCGCCGCCGACTGGCAGCACTGGCCCGAAGAGGAGGTCGACGCCATCGGCCGCTTCCTCCTCGCCGAGTTCACTCGCCTCCTCCGAGTCCCCCCACGGCCTGCCCACGTGGCGCACCGCTGGCTCGCCCAGGTGTCCACCGGCATCGAGGACCTCTCCGGGTTCCTCACCGTCTGGCACGACTCCATGGGACCGCTGCCGGACCCGAGCATCCAGGCCACGGCCGTGGGACACCTCGTGGAGCTGCTGACCTCCAGCCCGCTGCGCCCCGACCTGCCCGCCACGGTGGCCGACGTGTTCCCGCAGAACCCTGCCGTGGCCCCGCAGGTCACCGCGTTCCTCGTGGGCCCCGGCACCGACCTGGATCTCCGCCGCGCGGCATCGGAGCTGTCGGCCACGCCCTCGGCCCGCCGCATCAACGTCGCCGTCGAGCGCCTCCGCCGCTTCCGCGCCGCCTCCGAACCGCAGTCCGCCTGACGCCGTCAGGAAGGCGGGGACGAGCGGGTCGAGACCTCGCCGTGGGTCTTGCAGCGGGCCTTCCAGCCGTTGGGGGTGACGTTCACGGCCAGGCGGGTCCCGCAGGTGGCGCAGTAGTGCGGCGGGTCGTACTCCCAGAGGCAGCCGGCGCACTCGGTGGACGCCTTGCCGCACCCCGGGCAGTAGGCGGCCGGCGCCGCGCCCGCGTCGCTCATGGAGCGGTCAGATGACCTTGCTGAGCAGGCCGACGGGCATGCGGAGGTCGTCGAGCATCTTGAGGTCCTCCTGCGGCGAGCGGCCCAGGTAGGTGAGGTAGTTGCCGATGATCAGGGCGTTGATGCCGCTGGTCATCCCCATGGCCTGGAGGTCGCCGAGGGTGAACTCGCGGCCGCCGGCGTAGCGGAGGATGACCGTCGGGAGGGCGATGCGGAACATGGCGATCCAGCGGATGGCCTCGAGCGGCTCGACCGCCGGGAGGTGGGCGAACGGCGTGCCGGCCATGGGCTTGAGGAAGTTGAGCGGGACCTCGGTGGGGTCGACCTCGCGCAGCTGGCCGAGCAGCTCCAGGCGCTGATCGACGCTCTCGCCCATGCCGAGCAGCGCACCGCAGCACAGCTCCATGCCGTTCTCCCGGACCAGCGAGCAGGTGTCCTCGCGCTCGGTCCAGTCGTGGCTGGTGACCACCTGGGGGAAGTAGCTCTTGGCCGTCTCGAGGTTGTGGTTGTAGCGGTGGACGCCGCCCTCGGCGAGGCGCTTGGCCTGCTCGGGGGTGAGGATGCCGGCGGACACGGCGACGTTGAGCCCGGTCTCGCCGTTGATGATGGGAACCAGCTCGAGCAGGCGTTGCATGGTCCGCTCGTCGGGGCCACGGACGGCGAGCACGATGCAGAACTCGCTGGCGCCGAGCGCGGCGGTCTCCCGGGCCGCCTCCAGCACCTCCTCGGTGTCGAGGAACGGGGTGGCCTTCACCACGGTGTCGAACTTCGAGGACTGGCTGCAGAAGTGGCAGTCCTCGGGGCAGCCACCGGTCTTGGCGGAGAGGATGCCCTCGACCTCGACCTCGGGGCCGCACCACGCCAAGCGCACCTCGTGGGCGAGAGCGGCGAGGCTCGGGACCGAGGCATCGGGGACGTAGGCGAGGGTGGCAAGCTCGTCGGCGGTGAGCATGCGCCGCTCGTCGAGCAGGGCCGTCTCCGCAGCCCGGATGGCCCGGCGAGCCTCGTCGGCGGTGAGCGGCTCGCGAGAGGCCGCCGCCGGGCGGGGCTTCCGCTGGATCTGGACCGGCTGCAGGGTGTCCGACATGGACCGGGAGCCTACCGACGCGCCTCGTCCCGTCCCCAATGAGCGAGGCCGGCGACGAGCTCTCCTGCCTCGCTGTCAGACCCCGTCCGTAGGATCACGCGACAACCGTGACCGACCGCCACCCGCAGGAGCGCCACCCCATGGCACCGATCATCGAGGCCCAGGGCCTCACCAAGCAGTTCGGCGAGACCCAGGCCCTCGCCGGACTGGACCTCGTCGCCCAGTCCGGACAGGTCACCGCCCTGCTGGGCCCCAACGGTGCCGGCAAGACCACCTTCATCAGCGCCGTGGCCACGCTGCTGAAGCCCGATGCCGGGTCGCTCCACGTGGCGGGCATCGACGTGCTGGCCAACCCCAAGGCGGTCCGCCAGGTCATCGGCCTCGCCGGCCAGTACGCCTCGGTCGAACCGGCCATGACCGGCCTGGAGAACCTGCGGATGGTCGCCCGGCTCTTCGGCTTGTCCAAGGAGGAGTCGGCCGACGCCGCCGTCGACGTGCTCGGGCGCCTCGGTCTGAGCGATGCCGGAGACAAGCTCGTCCGGGACTACTCGGGTGGCATGCGCCGTCGGCTGGACCTCGGCGCCAGCCTCGTCGGTCGACCCCACCTGCTCCTGCTCGACGAGCCCACCACCGGGCTCGATCCCCGCAGCCGCATCGAACTGTGGGAGGCCATCCGGGGCCTCGTGGCCGACGGCACCGACGTGCTGCTCACCACGCAGTACCTGGAGGAAGCCGATCAGCTGGCCCGAGACGTCGTCATCATCGACCACGGCAGGGTGATCGCCTCGGGCACGCCCGACGAGCTCAAGGGCCTGGCCGGCCACGATGTCATCGAGGTCCGAGCCCGCCTGGCCACGGACCTTGAGGCAGTGCGGACGATCCTCGCCGGCGTCGCCGCCGAAGACCCCCGCATCGACCACGACACCCAGCGCGTCTCCGCACCCGTCGAGGGCGGCGCCGACGAGCTGACCCGGGTCGTGAGCCTGCTGGGCGAGCAGTCGATCACCTACGACGACATCGGGCTCCGCCGCCCCACGCTCGACGAGGTCTTCCTGCACCTCACGGGCCAGCCCGCCGAGTCCCCCGCCGACGCCGCCTGATCTGGAGACCACCATGACCACCGCTTCCGCATCCATCCCCGCCGACGCCGCTCGTCCGGTGCCGGCTCCCGACACCACGACCGGCGCCGGGTTCGCCACCACGGCCACCACCACCTCGCGCCGCACGGTGCTCCAGTTCTTCCGGACGCCGCAGGTCCTCTTCATGGGCAGCATCCAGGGCGCGCTGTTCCTGTTCATGTTCCGCTACGTCTTCGGCGGCGCCATCAACCCGGGAGGGGACCTGGACTACGTGAACTTCCTCGTCCCCGGCTTCCTGGTCACCGTCATCTTGTGGTCGGGCATGAGCGCGGCCGCCGGCGTTGCCGAAGAGTCCTCCACCGGTGTCCACGACCGCCTCCGCTCGTTGCCCATCCCGCGCTCGGCGGTCATGGCCGGGCGTTCGATCGCGGACGGCGCGCTGGTGGCGTGGGGCATCTTCGTCACCGCCATCATCGGCCTGCTGGTGGGCTGGCGACCCGACGGCGGCTTCACCAGGATCGTCATCGGCTTCGCGCTGATGCTGATCGCCGGCTACGCGTTCACCTGGATCTTCATCTTCATCGGTCTCGTCGCCGGCAACGCCCAGGCGGCGCAGGGCCTGTCCATGCTGGTGATCCCGTTCTCGTTCATCTCCAGCGCCAACGTGCCCGTGAGCACGATGCCGGGGTGGATGCAGCCCTTCGCGGCCAACCAGCCCATCAGCGTCATCATCAACTCGGTACGGGGGTTCATGCTGGGCGACGTCGCCCCCGGGGTCGGGCACTCGCTCGCCCACTGGACCGTGCTCGCGCTGGCCTGGTGCGCCGGCATCCTGCTCCTGTTCGGCTACCTCAGCGTCCGGCGGTTCTCGAAGATGAAGTAGCCGCGGACCTAGCCGTTGACC
>CAZCVS010000339.1:0-3839 GCA_964501845.1 uncultured Iamiaceae bacterium | reverse complement strand
TCGACCCAATGCAGCGCGACGCCATGTTGGAGCTGATCCACCGCATCGGCCACGAGTTCGGGATCACCGTGCTGCTGTCGTCGCACCTCCTCGAGGAGGTCGAGCGCATCTGCGACGCCGCCATCATCTTGAACGGCGGCGTCGTGGCCGCGGCCGGGTCCCTCGACGCGCTGCGCGGCGAGGGTGAAGGCGTTGCGGTCGAGTTCGACGGCGACCAGCCGTTGGTCGACGCCACCCTCACCGCCATCTACGACACCGGCGCGGTCATCCGTCCCGAGGGCCGTGGCTTCGTCATCACCGGTGACGAGCAGCTGTTCACCACGGTGCGCGACGCCATCGCCACCAGCGGCATCGGCATCCGAAAGCTCGGGCGGCGCACGGTCTCGCTCGAAGAGGTATTCCTGGGCGTCGGAGCCGGCAACGACCCCACCCAGGACCCGCGCCGCACCGGCCAGCTCGGCCACCTGCCCCCGCCGCCGGACCAGGGGGCGTTGCGATGAGCGCACCGGACACCTTCTCCTCGGGCGACGCGCAGATCCTCGACCGCGGCTACCGCAAGTACGACGGCCCCCGCACCGGGGTTGCCGGTGCGGTCCGAGCCGTGGTGGTGCACAGCGCGCAGCGGGCACTCGGGATGCGCCGCAGCATCTGGGCCAAGGTCCTGCCCGTCGCCACCATCGGCTTCGCCTACCTCCCGGCGATCGTCTTCGTCGGCGTGCTCGCCCTGTTCCCCCGAGCGGACACGGCGAGCATCCTCCTGCCGACGTACGGGGACTACTACGCCTTCATCATCTCGGCGATCATGGTCTTCGTTGCCCTCGTCGCTCCCGAGGTGCTCTGCACGGACCGCCGCACCGGGATGCTCGGCGTCTACCTGGCGGCACCGCTCGACCGCGACAGCTACCTGTTCGCCAAGGCCTTGAGCATCGCCGGGGTCCTCGCGATCGTGTGCCTCGGCCCGCCCCTGCTCATGTTGATCGCCAACGTGTTGCAGAGCACCGGCCCCGAGGGGATCGGCGAGATCCTCGACACCACCTGGCGGGTGCTCGTCACCGGTGCCGTCGAGACGCTGCTGTTCACCGGCATCACGATGGGCCTGACCAGCCTCACCGACCGCAAGGCCATCGCGTCCGCCTCCATCATCTTGCTGTTCCTGGTGTCCATCTCCATCACGGGGACCCTGGACGTGGCCGGTCTCCCGGACGGGGTCTACGTGTTCGCCCCGACCATCCTCGGGCTCGACCTCGCACCGCGGATCCACGGCGAGGCCACCCTCGCGATGCCCGGCGTGCCCAGCATCACGGTCTGGCTCGGATGGGCGGGCTGGACCTTCGGTGGGTTCGCCCTGGCCCGCAACCGACTCCGCCACCTGCCGGTGACCCGATGACCGCCGTGCTCGACACGCCCATGGTCGAGGTCGACCACGCCTCCAAGTGGTTCGGGGACGTGGTGGCCGTCTCCGACGTCTCGTTCCGGATCGGCCCCGGCGTCACCGCCCTGCTCGGGCCGAACGGCGCCGGCAAGTCCACGCTCCTGCGGATGCTCTGCGGGTTGACGCCGCCCGATCGCGGCGCCGTCCGCATCCTCGGGGCCGACCCGCGCGCCGACCTATCGGTCCGCGGCCGCATCGGCATCGTGCCCCAGCAGGAGGCCATGTTCGAAGCCCTCACCGCCTTCGAGTTCGTTCGCTTCGCCGGGCTCCTCCACGGCGTCGAGGACCCGGCTGGTGCCGCCAGGCGGGCCTTGGACCTCGTCGAGCTCGACGCCGACGACCGCCGCTCCACCACCACCTACTCCAAGGGGATGAAGCAGCGGGTCAAGGTCGCCCAGGCGCTGGTCAACGACCCCGCGATCATGGTCCTCGACGAGCCCCTCACCGGTCTCGACCCCCGTCAGCGCGGCCACCTGATCGAGCTGTTCGGGCGCCTCGGCGAGCAGGGCCGCTGCGTCCTCGTGTCCAGCCACGTCCTCGACGAGGTGGAGCGGTTCGGGTCACGGGTGCTCGTCGTCGCCCAGGGCCGCCTCGCCGCCACCGGAGACTTCCGCGCCATCCGCGACCTCATGGACGACCGTCCCCACCGCATCCGGGTGCGCACCGACAAGCCCCGCGAGCTGGCGACCGAGCTGCTCGCCCGGGCCGGCGTGCTCGCCGTGCGCCTCGAGCCGCCTACCGCCGGCCGTCCCGGTGCCGTCATCGTCGACACGAACGATGCACCGCTGTTCCGGCGGTCCGTGGCCCTGGCCGCCCAGGAAGCCGGCGCGACGCTGCTGGAGGTGGCGCCGCTCGACGACGACCTCGACAGCGTCTTCCGCTACCTGGTGGGACGATGACCGCCGGCCACCGCACCCCGCAGGCTCCCGCCTCGACGCGCCGCCCGTCCCTCGGGCCGGTGTTCCTCGCCGAGTACCGCCTCCTGCTGCGGTCCGTGTGCACCAAGGGCCGCCTCATCGCCATCGGCCTACTCGCCGCCCTGAGCGTGCTGACGGCCGTCACCGTCGCCGCCGGCACCCCAGACGACCGCCTCGTCCAGGGGGTCGGCTTCGTCAACGGCAACATCGCCACCCTGATCCCCGTGGCCGTCCTCGTCTTCGGCGCCGCTGTGCTGGGCGACCTGATCGACGACGGCTCGCTCGTCTACCTGTGGCTGCGGCCGGTGCCGTCGTGGCTCCACGTCCTCGCCGCCTGGGCCGCCACCGTCACCATCGTCGTGCCGCTGGTGCTCGTGCCGGTCGTGGTGGCCACGGCGCTCATCGACACATCGCCCGAACTGCTCGGTGCCGCCGCGATCGGTGGCCTCGTCGCGGTCGCCGGCTACGCCGGCCTCTTCGTCACCCTGGGTGTGCGGTTCAAGCGGGCGCTGCCCTGGGGGCTGGTGTACATCCTCATCTGGGAGGGCTTCGTCGCATCGGCCGGCAAGACCGCGACCAAGCTGGCGTTCCGGTCCTACGTCCGGTCGATCCTCTCGTCGATGACCGACGTGGACCTCAAGCTCGGCGACTTCTCACTCGCGGTCGGCATCATCATCCCGCTGCTCGCCGGCGCGGCCGCCCTCCTCTACGCCAGCCGCCGCCTGGCCAAGACCGACGTGGCCTGACCTCCGTCCGCGGTCACGGCCCTAGGGTCGGCCGCCATGACCATCACCGAGCTCGCCGTCGGCGCCGCCGCCGGGTACTTCTTCGTCTTCGGAACCGGGTTCGTGTTCCGACCGGAGCTGGTGGGCCGCTTCGCTCTCCGCTGGACCGACCCGGCTGGCAAGACCGAGGTCCGCTGCTACTACGGGGCGGTGTCATGGGCGCTGTCCGGGTTCCTCGCCTACCTCCTGGCAGAGGACCTCGCGACGCAGGCGCTCACCGGCGTCTTGCTCCTCGCCGCCGCCGTCCTCGCGGTCCGGGTCATCGCCACGATCGTCGACGGCGGGCGCGACCACCCGTACACGCGCCTGGCGATCCCCGTCGAGACCGCCTTCGTCGTGGCCGTGGCCGCCGTTCGGTTCCTGGCCTGAGCCGCGCGGCCTACGAGCCGTCGACGGCGCCGATGGCGCCGATGGCGATGAGGACGCCGTCGAGCAGGCGGCAGATGACGTCCTCGTCGACCACCGCGCCGCTGAAGTAGAGCCGGTACATGATCGCCCCGGTCAGCAGGTCGACGACCAGCTCGATGTCGACCTCGTCGTTGACCTCGCCGCGATCCTGCGCCCGCTGGAGGATCCCGGCGACGGGTGCTCGGCGGTCGGATACGAACGCGTGCAGGCGCCGTGCGAGCTCCGCGTCGACGGCTGCCTCCGCCGCGAGCGCCGGCATGAGGCGCACCGCGCCCTGCTGCGCATCCGCATCGGCCA
>CAZCVS010000338.1:0-3865 GCA_964501845.1 uncultured Iamiaceae bacterium | reverse complement strand
TGGCCCGCCGCACCCTGACCCGACCCCTCACCGCGACCCGACCGGCCCCGCTGCCGGTCGGGCCTTCGGCGTGCCCGGACGCGGGCACTGGCAGGTCTGTGACCTTGGACACATCTGCGCCGCACCCCGCCACCCCGCCCATCCCCACCGGCGAGGTGGGGGATCGTCGCGCGCGAATGTGACGCGCGCCACTTTCCGAAAATGGGGGGTGGGGGGGCCATTCTGGATTTTTGAAAATCAAAATCCTGGGACTAAAAGAGCGCCTCGTGCAATTAAAATTTCCATGGAATGGAATGGAACGGATCTTCAGGCGGCGAGCAGTCCCTCCATCGCAGCGACGAACCCGGCGACGACAGCACGATCATGGGCGTCCAGCCCCAGCCGTTCGCAGGTGCTCGCCAGGTCAAGGCGGTAACGGTCGCTCGGGTCTGAGCAGTCCCGGACCGTCCCATCGGCCAGCGTCACAGTGGTGTCCACCAGCCACATCGTCACAGATGCCAGCAGGCAGACGGCCACGCGCCTGCGCTCGTGAGCCCGATCGAGCGCACCCAGGATCACCGCCCGCGCCGACTCCATAGGGAAGTGCCTCAGCATCGTCGCCTCGGCGTCATCGAACGGCGACCCGCTCACGATCGCACCGCCAGCCCGAGCAGCACATCCGCATGGCACTCGGCGTCAAGCTTGCAGTAGCAGGCCAAGTCCTTCCCGCTCAGCGGCTCCAGCCACGCCGGCTCAGCCGCCGCCTTCGCCGCCGCGTACTCCGTGAACAGCCTCACGGCGTCTGCGCGCCCGTAGTCCTCCACCTTGAACGGATTCCCCCATCGCGAGCCCCTCGCCACGATCACGACGCCCTCAGGCTTCCTCCCGCCCTTGTGCCGCCACGTCACCCGCACCCGCCGCCCACTCATGCCAGCCATCCCTCCTGTCTCCTCCATCGTTGCCCCCTCGCCGCCCCCGCCCCGCCGGCCCATCGCCGGATTCAGTCCAACGTCGACCGAGGAGGGGCACCCCCCCGGAGGGTCCTCCTCGTCAAGGGCACGGGCCTCGCCGACGACCCGACTCGCGCCCTCGGGCGCCGGCCCTTCCCTCGCTGCGCTCGGCTCCCTCGCGCTGCGCGCTCGGGAGGGGGCGGCCCCCTCGGACGCTCTGCCACCAGCGCTGGTGGGGCCGGCCCGCCCGCGCCCGCGACGCCGAGCAAGGGGCGGGTGACTCTGGTGGCTCTGGTGACTCAGGTGAGGACGCGGAGCACCGCTGGACGCAGCAGCGGATCGCCGACGCGCTCGGGGTGGCCCGGTCAACGATCGCCGAGGATCTGGCCAGGGATGGTGGAAATGTCGATGTCGACAATCCCACCACCCCTGCCCCGAACCCCATCCCAGAGCCAGGACCCACGCCCCGCCGAAGGCGCGAGACGCCCGAGCAGACGGCGCGCCCGTGCGGAGCGCGAAGCGCGGAGCACGCGCCGATGGCGGTCGTTGTCATGTGGTCCGACGTCGGCACGGGCCGCTCCCGCCCGAGCGAAGCGAGGGAGCCGAGCGCGCAGCGCGAGGGTAGGACCGGCCCGCCCTCGTCCGGGGACCATGACCGGGGTTCCGGCGTTTCCGGCGTTTCCCGGCGTTCCGTACCCCAGTCGGTGAATCCGCCGGGGACTCTCTGAGGAAATTCTCCTCTGGGTTTCAAAACGCCGGAAAACGCCGGAAACGCCGGATTCACGCCCCAGACCTCTCAACGACCCGGTAGGTAGCCCTCTTTGTGGTCCCGTCCCTGCCTGCCACCCGCAAGCACCGTTCGCCGGCCCAGACCCCATCCATCCGGCCCAGCAGGCGCCCGAGCGACTTCCACGTCCCGCCGTCCCCCTTGTCCAGCCGGCGACCGATCTCCTCGGGCATCGACTCCCGGAGTGCTTGACCGGAGCTGCTGGTCGCCATCGCCCTGACGTCGATGACTCGGAAGGCGCGACCGCCGAACGTGGCATGCAGCCCGGTCAGGAAGTCCGCCCACTCGCTGTCGTCCTCCCCACCGTCGTCACCTCGGTCGGTGTCGGCTCCCATGACCTCGCCGGGCACACCTGCATGACGGAGGATCGCCGCGGTGTGCGTCACGAACGGGCCGAAGGTGTCGGATCGTCCGGAGGAGTCCACGCCGGGCCGGCCGGCTTGCACCCACTCGACCACCAGGGCGAGCAGGTCGGCCACGAGCTGATCCCGGTGCTCGACGACATGCCCCATCAGGTCCGGGTGACGGAAGCCATCGGTCGGTCGGAGCCATGGCTTCTCGACGTCCGCGTCGATGGTCACCCACAGGGCTCGGCGAGCCATGTCCCCACCGATGGCGATGTTGTTCCCGCTCAACACCCACAATCGGTCATTCCTCAGGGTCACCGAGTCCGACCGCCCGAGGGGCCTGCCCGAGTAGCGGCGCGTCGTGGTCAGTGAGGAGAGGGTCGATGACCGGACCACCCCGGACACGTTGTCCCACAGGATGACCGGCGCTGTCGTCGTCCCGAGCAGCCCCATGGCCGCCTTGGTCAGCTCCTCGTCCGAGCTGGGCAGCTCGGTGCGGAAGGCGCCACCGAACAGGGCCAGCAGGATCCGGCCGAGCAGGGTCTTTCCCGAGCCTTTGACCGGCGCGGTCAGCAGCACCAGCGGCGGCGTCATCGACGGCAGGGCCGGCAGCAGCAGCACCCCGATCATCGCGGCCAGGTAGTTGGCCCGGTCGCTCAGGGTCCGCCACGGGAAGTCGGCCAGCAGGTCGAGCAGCCGAGCCACATGCTTCCCGTCCCGGCGTACCGGCTTCCCGCCCGCGCCCGCGAGGGGCAGCAGCAGGAGCCCTGTGGACTCGTCGAAGCCGGGCTCGTCCAGGACCGTCCAGTCGGGGCGCAGCACCGGCGAGTGGACCACCCCATGTAGGTCCCGGATCCCGGTCAGCAGGTCGGGTGCCGCGACCAGCCGGCGAGGAACCGTCAGCGGCGTCAAGGTCGGCTTGCGGACCTCCTCGGCGTCGTTCCCGGACCCCTCGGTCACCCACCGGAACGGCGTGTACGCGCCATCCAGCCGCGCGGCCAGCCCCTCCCCGGTCAATGGGCGGACCTGAGCGGGTCCGTCGTCATCGTCCCGGTGGCGCGGGTCGTCGTGGTCGGTCAGCGGCCGGTAGCCGTCCTCGTCGACCCGGGGGCAGACCACCAGTCCGTCAGCCCGCCGGAACACGCCCGCGGTCGGCCCGGTCCCGAGCTCGGTGACGAGCTGGTCCCGGAGTCTGAGCGGGTCGCCGACGTCCAGGTAGGGCACGCCACCCCGCCGATAGTCGCCCTCGGGGATCTGGATGACCTCACCGGCGCTCATGCGCTGCCCGCCGCATCCCGACGCAGCACGGTCCGCACCCAGCGCTCGGGCGGCGCCGACTGCGCGATCTCCCGACCAGCCGCGCCCCGCCCGTGAGCACGGCCACCGCACGAGCAGATGCACGTCAGGCCCTTGGCCCCCCAGCAGACCGAGCCGCAGGTCAACTCCGGTGCCGGCCACGCCTCCCGGATGATCCGAACAGCTCCGTACTCGCCGAGCAGCACCCTGACAGCGTCGTCAAGGCGCTCCCGCGAGAGCACCCAACAACGGCGTTCGTCGCTCCAATGCATCCGCACGCTGGAACGCTCGGCGAGCACCTGGCCGGCAGCTCGTGGGCGCAGGCCGATCGAGCCGCGTGTGGGCTGCACGATGGTCGGTCCGTTACCCTGAACCCGGTCCTGCTCCCAGCTGACCACCCGATCGGCGCCCGCCCCCAACGGGCGCCGTTCGACGTCTCCGGGGCTCACTTCGCACCCCCCACAGCGCCGCGCGCCTTGGCACCCTCAGACTCGCGGCGATGGGCC
>CAZCVS010000337.1:2061-3873 GCA_964501845.1 uncultured Iamiaceae bacterium | reverse complement strand
GCCGAGCCGAACATCGTGTACAGGAAGAACTTGGTGGCGGCGTACTTGCGCTCGCCGTAGCCCCAGCCGCTGATCAAGAAGTACATCGGGACCAAGACGATCTCGAAGAACACGAAGAACAGGAACGTGTCGAGGGCCAAGAAGGCACCCAGGCAGCCGGCCTCGAGAACGAGGAGCCAGGCGTAGAAGGGCTTCTCGTCGTCGTGGGGCGGAGCGCCGAGCATGGCGATCGGGAACAGGATCCCCGTGAGGGCGACCATCCACAGCGAGATGCCGTCGACGCCGAGCTTCCAGGAGATGTCGGGGTTGTCGATCCACTGGGCGTCGTCGACCAGCTGGAAGCCGGGCAGGTGCTTGTTGAACAGCACCACCACGCCGATGGCCAGCGCGCCGGTGACCAGCGAGAACAACACGGCGGCCTGCTTGGTGAGCTCCGGCCGGCGCTTGGAGATCATCGCCACCACGAGGGCGCCGACGATGGGCGTCAGGACCAGGGCCGACAGGACCGGGAACGAGGGCGAGGCCACGGCGTGGCCGCCCTCGGCGGCGAGGAGCAGCGGGTTCATCCGGTGACCGCCTTCGAGAGGATGAGGGCGGCGACGACGATGGCGCCGGCCATGAGGCCCAGCGCGTAGTTGCGCACGTAGCCGGTCTGGACGGTGCGGCCCTTGTCCGACGACACCTTCACCACCGAGGCGACGCCGTTCACGGCCCCGTCGATGATGTGCTTGTCGAACCAGGCGACAGCGTCGAAGCCCTTGCGGCCCGGCCCGCCCATGAACGCCGAGATCGACGAGTCGTAGTACCAGCCCTTGGCCAGGACCTTCAGCTCGATCCGCTCGGAGTCCTTGCCCTTGTTGCGGGAGTACACGAACCAGCCGAGGCCCATGCCGATGAGCCCCACGAGGGTGGCGCCGACCGCGAGGAGGATCTTCTCCTCGGTCGATGAGGTGACGTGGTGCTCGCCGAACTCGACGATGGGCTCGAGCCAGTGCTCGAGGGCCTTGCCCTTCTCCCAGAACGAGGAGTTGAGCCAGCCGCCCAGCAGGGCCAGAGGCCCGAGGATGATCAGCGGCAGCGTCATGGTCCAGGGCGATTCGTGGGGGTGGATCTCGCCGGTGGGCCCGGCGCCGTGGCCGGGGTGGATCCCGGCGGCTTCGCGCTCGGCGTAGAGCTCGGGCACCGCTTCTTCGAGCGGGCGGTCCCAGCGGGGCTTGCCGAAGAAGACCATGATCACCTGGCGGGTCATGTAGAAGCCCGTGAGCAGGGCGGCGAGCATCCCGATGCCCCAGAGCACGATGCTCTTCTCGTAGGCGAACAGCAGGATCTCGTCCTTGGAGAAGAAGCCGGCGAAGAACGGGAAGCCAGCGATGGCCAGCCAGCCGATGATGAACGTGAAGGCGGTGATCGGCATCTTCTTGCGCAGCCCACCCATGCGGCGCATGTCCTGCTCGCCCTCCATGCCGTGGATGACCGAGCCGGAGCCCAAGAACAGAAGGCCCTTGAAGAAGGCGTGGGTGATCATGTGGAACAGGGCAGCCACGTAGGCGCCCGAACCGATGGCCAAGAACATGAAGCCGAGCTGGCTGACCGTCGAGTACGCCAGCACCTTCTTGATGTCGTTCTGGGCCACGGCGATGGTGGCGGCGAACAGTGCGGTGAGGGCACCGACCACGGCGATCATCGTGGGCACCCAGGGCGAGGCCTCGGCGATGACCGGGTTCATGCGGGCCAGGAGGTAGACGCCGCCGGTGACCATCGTGGCGGCGTGGATGAGCGCCGAGACCGGCGTGGGGCCGGCCATGGCGTCGG
>CAZCVS010000337.1:0-2051 GCA_964501845.1 uncultured Iamiaceae bacterium | reverse complement strand
ACACGTAGAGGGGCAGCTGGGCGGACTTGCCGCACGCCCCGATGAACAGCATCACGGCGATGACCGTGGCCGTGGTGGTGGCCAGGCTCGGCGAGGCGGCCACGATGCCCGTGTAGTTGATGGTCCCGAGGGCGGCGAAGGTGAAGAAGATCGCCACCATGAAGCCGAAGTCGCCGATGCGGTTGGTGACGAACGCCTTCTTGCCGGCCGAGGCGTTGGCGTCGCTCTGGTGCCAGAACGAGATGAGGAAGTAGGAGCACGCACCCACGCCCTCCCAGCCGAGGAAGGTGATGAGCATGTTGTCGCCCAGCACCAGCATCAGCATCGAGAAGACGAACAGGTTCAGGTACAGGAAGAACTTGGAGAACTTCGGGTCCCCGTGCATGTACCCGATGGAGTACAGGTGGATCAGCGTGGCGATGCCGGTCACGAACAGGCACATGGTGATCGAGAGCGGATCGGCCAGGAAGCCGAAATCGACCTGGAGGCCGCCGACGGGGAGCCAGTCCCAGAGCGTCACCGTGTAGGCGCGGTCGTGGACGGTCTCGCCCCGGAGGGTGAGGAAGGTGGCGATCGACGCCAGGAACGAGGCGCCCACCGCGGCGGTGGCGAGCCAGCCCGCCAGCGGCTCGCCCAGGCGGCGGCCGAACACCACGAGGAACAAGAAGCCCGCCAGCGGGAACGCCGGGATGAGCCAGATCAGATCGTTCACGCCTAGCCCTTCAACATCGACAGGTCGTCGGCCGTGGCGCCCTGGCGACGGCGGAAGATGGACACGATGATCCCGAGGCCGACCACGACCTCGGCTGCGGCGACCACCAGCACGAAGAAGACGGCGATCTGGCCGCCGAGGTCGTCGAGCTCCCGGGCGATGGCGACGAAGGAGAGGTTCACCGCGTTGAGCATCAGCTCCACGCACATGAACATGACCAGGGCGTTGCGTCGCACCAGCAGGCCCACTGCACCGAGGGTGAACAAGAGGGCGCTGAGGATCAGGTACGGCTCGGGGCCCATGGCGGCGAGCATCATGAGGTCACCTCGTCGGCCGGGGCATCGTCGGGCTCTGGCTTCTCTTCGGGTGGCAGTTCGTCGCGGGGCAGGTCATCGACGAAAGCCTCGCGACGGTGGCGGGCGAGGGTGACGGCACCGACGACGGCGATGATCAGCAGCACCGAGGTGATCTCGAAGGCGTAGAGGTAGTCGGTGAACAGCAAGCGGGCGAGCTGCTCGACGTTGGGCACCAGCGGCTCGACCTTGGCGTTGGCCGAAGGCTCGCCGGTGACGGCACCGAACACGACGATGGCCACGAGGCCTACGAGGAGCAGAACACCCGCCGCGATGGCCGCCGGGCGCTGGCCCTTGAGCGGCTCCAACCCGAGGTCGTCGGTCTGGTCGACGCCCAGGAGCATGATCACGAAGAGGAACAGGACCACGATGGCCCCGGCGTAGACGATGATCTGGACCGCGGCGAGGAACTCCGCCTCCAAGGCGATGAAGAGCACCGCGATGCCGACCAGCGTCGCCACCAGGCTCAGTGCGGAGTGGACCGGGTTGCGGAAGCCGATGACTCCGACCGCGCCGACCAGGCAGATGAGGGCGCCGACGATGAAGACGGCCTGCTCCATGCCCATCAGTGACCACCCCCGTGGGTGCCGTCACGGCCGTGGTCGTCGCCGTGGTCGGCGGGGGCGGTCGGCACAGGCGCGCTCTGGCCCAGCTCCGGGTCCTTGACCCCGAAGCCCAGCTCGCCGCTCCAACCGACCTTGCCGATGTAGTCGGCGCTGCCGCCGGGGGCCGTGGCGCGGACCCAGGCGCTCGAGTTGCGGGCGACGGTGGCCAGGTCGGTCCAGTCCTCCCACGGGAGCTGCTGGGGCAGGCCCTCGTCGTCGACCACCAGCTCGGCCTTCGTGTAGATGGCGTCGGCGCGGTTGGTGAACGAGAACTCGAAGAGCTTGCTCTCGGTGATGGCCTCGGTGGGGCAGGCCTCCACGCACAGGTCGCAGTGGATGCAACGCAGGTAGTTGATCTCGTAGACGAACCCGTAGCGCTCA
>CAZCVS010000336.1:0-3924 GCA_964501845.1 uncultured Iamiaceae bacterium | reverse complement strand
GCGACCACGTCGGCGTGAAGGACATCCGCAAGCACGTCGGCTGGTACCTCCAGGGGTACCCCGTGGGCCCGGCCATCCGCAAGCGCCTGGTCCAGGCCGACTCGCTCGACCAGTTCGAGGCCGTCCTCGACGAGCTCGACCCGGCCGTCGAGCTTCCGCCCGAGTCGATCGGGCTCCCTCGCGGCCACCAGCACGGTCCCCGGACGGTGACGGTCCCCGACGGGTTCTGGGAAGACCGCGACAGTGCCGAGCCGCTGGGAGCCGGCGCCGACGCCTACACCTCGGGCGGCTGAGCGTCCGGCTGGCCGATGCCCGCGTCAGCCAGCATCCGGCGGGTCCGGTCCATGGGCAGGCCGACGACGTTGTCGAACGTGCCTTCGATCCTCGTGACGAAGCGGTCGCCGACCTCCTGGATCGCGTACGACCCCGCCTTGTCCATCGGCTCGCCGGACGCGACGTAGGCCGCGATCTCCTCGTCGGTCCACGGCGCCATGTGGACCTGCGTGGTCTCGACCTCGACCGACACGGTGGCGGCCGTGCCGTGCGACGACGCCACGGCGACGCCGGTCAGCACCTGGTGGCGGCTTCCCGACAGCAGCGCCAGCATCCGCGCCGCGTCCGCTTCGTCGATCGGCTTGCCGAGGACCTCGCCGTCCACGGACACCACGGTGTCGGCCGCCAGGACCACGACCGGCCGCTCGGGCGCGGCGGCCAGCGCGGTCTCTGCCTTGGCGATGGCCAGGCGCCGGACGAGCTCCTCGGCGTCCTCGTCGGGGCGCGGCGTCTCGTCGACATCGGCCGGGCGGACCGCGAACGGCACCCCGAGCGCGCCGAGCAGCTCGCGCCGCCGTGGAGATCCCGAGGCCAAGACGAGCAGGGTCATCGACCCATCATGGCCAGCGGAGCAGCCTCAACCGGCGTAGGTGGGGGTGCCCGGAACGGCGTTGGCCGGGGGCGCCGGGACGGTGGGCGGGACGAGGGCCGGCACGGTCGGCACGACCTCGGTCACCGAGACGGCGGCGGCCTGCGGGTCGTAGAGGAAGCCCTCCGCGAGCGGATCGCCGCACCACGCGTAGCCCTCGACCACACCGTTGTCGAAGCCGACGTCGTCGCTGAACGTCCAGGCGCCGTCGTCGCTCGGGGTGGCGGTGGCCTCGACGTACTCGTCGTCGGCCAGGGCCCGGTCGCCGACGGCACCGCGGGTGCGAGCCCAGGCGTCGTTGGCGCGGGTGACCGAGCCGGAGCCGGCTGGGCCCCGCAGGGCGGAGACGGCCGCCGGCGACTGGCTGCGCACGGCGCCACCCCGGAGGGTGAGCACCTCTTCGTCGGTCTCGTCGAACGGCTCGTCGTCGAACACGTCGTCGATGTCGGTGGCGGAGAGCTCGAGGTTGACGTCACCGGTCGTGCACGATCCCCCGGCGAGGGTGGCCGTGCGGGACTCGGCCGGCACGGTCAGGTCGATGTCGCCGAACGGCGCGTCACCGGTGACCTCGATCAGCTGCGGCTCGAACACCAGGCTCACGCCCTCGTCGTTGGAGCAGTAGCTGATGGACGAGTAGGTCCCGGCGGGAATGTCGGTCGGCTCCTCGTCGATCGTGTCGACCACGGGCCGGTCGTCGCCGGTCTGGGAGATACCGATGCCGAGGCCGCCGTTGGACATCGCGACCGGCACGGAGAACGTGCCGCCTGCCGCGTCGCTCCCACTCCCGGCGACGAAGTCGGTGAGCGAGCGGAAGGAGAGGTCGTCGCCCGCGGCCACCTCGACGAACGCCGCATCGGCATCCTCGAGGAAGCAGCCGGAGCCGTCGACCTGGAACGCCTGGCCGGCGAGCAGCGAGGTGCGGCTGTAGGTGCGGGCCTGCAACGGGGTGGCACCCGAGCCCTCGACGTCGAAGGCGATCGGGTCGTAGGCGAACTCCGTCACGGTGGGCTCTTCGGCGGTGAAGTCGAACGTGAGGCACGCGGCCTCGACCACGGCATCATCGGTGGGGTCGATCCAGTCCGGGATCACGAACGTGGCCGCGATGTCCTCCACCCCGATGGCGATGCCGGCGAGCACCGCATCGGCCCCGGTGCCCGAGATCAGGCGGACCGACAAGAAGCCGAAGCCGTCGTCGTTGCCGCCGACGTCGCAGCTCGCGGAGGACGCGGTGACCTCGGCGCCAGCGGCGCCGGACGTGGCGCTGAGCGTGAGGTCCTGGTCGACCGCGGAGGCCGGCGAGTCGACGGCGGTGGGCACGATCAGCCCCATCGCGGCAGCAAGGAGGACGAGGCGGGTGCGACGGCGCATGAGCAGGACTTCCTGGCGGGACGAGCGTGAGGTGTGCGCCGGTCCCGCGCCCCGAGGGCGCCCGTGGATGATCCGCCGAACGCACACAGCGTGCCACAGATGCCACCGTGCGTGCGAGGCGCACCTGCGCACGCCTCGCGGGGTGGTCAGGCCTGGGTGGTGCCGGCGCCGAGGGCGACCGGCAGCCGGTCGCGCCAGGTGGCGATGACCTGCTCGGTCGGAAGGTCGACCAGGTCGGCGATGACGACACGGTCACCGCCCGCGGTCCCCAGGACCGTGGCGGCGACGCCCGCGGCCTCGGCCCGGGCGACGAGCGCCGCGGCATCGTCCGGCGCGACCGCCGCGACGACGCGGGACGGAGCCTCGCTGAAGAGCTGGGCCGCGGTGAGCGCCGTATCGACCCGCAGGCCGAGGCCGGACCGGCAGGTGAGCTCGGCGAGGGCCACGCCCAGGCCGCCCGATGAGGCATCGTGCACCCCGGTGAGCGCACCCTCCCGCACCAGCGTGCGCACGAGGTCGGCCACGGCCGTGTGCGCCACCCCGTCGAACCCTGGCAGCGTGCCGCCCTTGTCCCCCGCCGCCCACGCCACCGCGGAGCCGGCGAGCGACGGATCAGCATCGCGGAGATCGCTGCCGAGCAGCACGAGCGCATCGCCGTCGCCCATGGTCACGCCGGGCGGACGACGGTCGAGCTGGTCGACCACACCGAGCAGGCCGATGACCGGGGTCGGGTCGATGTCGGTGCCGCGGGACTCGTTGTAGAGGCTGACGTTGCCGCCGATGACCGGCATGCCGAACGCCTCGCACGCCTCGGTCATGCCGTCGACCGACTCCGACAGCTGCCACATGACCTCGGGGTGCTCGGGGTTGCCGAAGTTGAGGCAGTTGACGACCGCGATCGGACGGGCGCCGACGCACGCCAGGTTGAGGACGGACTCGGCGACGGTGAGGGCGGTTCCCTGACGCGGGTCGACCGCGCACCAGCGGTGGTTGCCGTCGGTGGTGAGGGCCAGGCCCCGGCCGGTGTCCTCGCCGGTGACCGGGTGCTTGAGCCGGAGCACGACCGCATCGCCGCCGGGGCCCTCGACCGTGTTGAGGAACAGCTGGTGGTCGTACTGCGAGGAGACCCAGGTGGTGTCGTAGAGCAGGTCGAGCAGCGCCGCTCCCGCATCGGCGGGAGCCGGCGGGTGGTCGGCGGCGCGCTCGGCGCGGTCTGCGGGCTCGGCCAGGGGCCGGTGGTAGAGCGGGGCGGCGTCATGGAGGCTCGAGGCGGGCACGTCGGCCAGCACCTCCCCGCCGAAGCCGTCGACGATGCGCAGCTGACCCACGCCGTTCACCGGCTCGGTCACCTTGCCGACGACCGTGGCCTGCACCTCCCACCGCTCGCACAGCCGCATGACCTCGGGAAGGCCCTCCGGCGTGACGATGGCGAGCATGCGCTCCTGGCTCTCCGACGTCATGACCTCGAACGGCTCCATGCCGTCTTCGCGCCGGGGCACGGCGGACACGTCGAAGTCCATGCCCATCTTCCCGTTGGCCGCCGTCTCGCTGGCCGCACAGGTGAGGCCGGCACCGCCGAGGTCCTGGATGCCGACGACGAGGCCGGCATCGAGCAGGGCCAGGCACGCCTCGAT
>CAZCVS010000335.1:0-3932 GCA_964501845.1 uncultured Iamiaceae bacterium | reverse complement strand
TGTGCATGTTGCCCTCGTCGGGGGCCATGCAGTTGAAGACGAACGGCCCGTAGTACGCCTTGGCCGCCTCGGCCTGCACCATGGCCAGCTCGACGTGGCCGAGGCCCATGCCGCCCCACTCCTCGGGCATGTGGGGGAGCCAGATCCCCGCCTCCTGCGCCTTGGTGCGCATCCCGATCAGCTTGGTGAGGTACTCCGCTCGGTCCTCGATGTGGTCGGGATCGGTCAGCTCGGCCTCGGTCGGCTTGATGACGTCGTCGACGAACGTGCGGATCCGGAGGCGGAGCTCGTCGAGCTCGGGCGTGAGGGTGAAGTCGATGGCCATCGCCAGAAGGTACCGCCGTCTCGCCCGCCTGTCTTGACCCGCGGGTCAAGTGGGGGGCGAGCGGGCCAAGTTGGGACCGGGTTGGGACCGCCAGGGGATGGGCGCCAGCGGCCGGGAGTGGCACGATCACGGTCCGAACCCACCGCCCCCGGAGCGCCCTGCTGTGAACCGCACCCGCCGTCTGCTCGCCATCACCGCCATCGGTGCCTTCCTGCTCACGGGCGCCGCCTGCGGATCGAGCGGATCGGACGCCTCCTCGGACGATCCGGCCGCGACGACCGCGGCCGATGGCGGCAGCGACACCGGCACGGACGAGGGCACGGATGAAGGCGACACGGGGGCGGGAGAGGCCGACTGCGCCGCCACGGCGGAGAGCAACAACCTCTCCGGTGACTCGGTGGTGCTGTTCGCCGCCGACCAAGACGAGCTCCGGGAGTCCGATCTCGCCGATGAGGACATCGCCGTCATCGCCGCGGACGCGTCGTCGATGGAGCCGGGCGAGATCGAGGTCGACGCCGGGGCGATGTTCGGGATCAAGCTCGAAGGCGGTGGCAGCATCGACGCGGTGATCATCGGCTGCGCCGGCGGCCAGACCCTGGTGCCCAACGTGGGCGTCGGGTTCGTCATCACCGAGCCCGGCACCTACCCCGTGTCGCTCGACATCGCGGGCACCGACCTCGGCACGGTCGTCGTCAGCTAGTCCGGCCCCGGCTGGTCGGCGGGGGCGGACGGGACCCTCGCCGGCCGCCGGGGTCCCGCCCTCGGGGCTCCCCTCGGCCCCGAGGGCATCGGTCTGCGCACCAGCTCAGCGGGCGAACAGGGCGTCGAGGTCCTGGCGGCCGTCGAGGCCCAGCTTGCGCCCGGCCCACGAACGGCCAGCTCCCCAACGCAGGTGTCGTCACCCCCCCCGATGATGGCGGGTGGAGGCACCGGCGATCCACGGGGTCAGTCCAGGGTCGTGTGGCTGATGGTGACGAAGGTCTCGTGGTCGCCCGCACCACTTCCGGAGGTCGCGGCGAGCGTGACCCGCCGGCCCTCGGTGTCCCACTGCGCGCCCGACATGGTGCCCCCGCCGCCCGACGAGGTGACCTCGCCGGAGATCTCCCAATCGGCGAGGGCCTCCTTCACCGACGCGAGGATCGCTTCGGGGGTGTCGTCGGTGCCGCCGACGATGGAGACGAGCCGGCCGTCTGAGCTGTCCATGGTGGTCCCGGCCTGGACCTGGAGGTCGTCGGGGAGCGGGATCTCATCGGGCCACTCCTTCGGGATCTCCCCGCTGCCCAAGGCCATCGATCCATCCTCGGTCTCGATCTCGACGGAGCCGTCGCCATCCGTGTCGATGTCGACCTTGCCGCCGGTCTGCTGCTCGATCATCTTCTCGGTCGCCTTCTCGCTGGCCTTCTCCGCGGCGGCGCCGCAGCCGGCGAGCAGCGAGGTGGTGATCGCCATCAGGGCGACGAGGCGGACGGATCGGTTCATGGGGTGGTGCTCCTGGTTGGGTGGGCTCAGAGGGTCGGTCGGATTCGGTTGGGTCCATCATCGGGTGTCCTGGTCAGCAGGGCATGGGTAGCTCGTGGCCGTGCGTGGGTAGCGCCCGCCAGCGGCGTGATGGCGGGCGTCAGCCCTTCACGATGGGGACCTCTTCGTAGTCGCTCGGGTTCAGGCCGAGCTCGCGGAGCTGCGACTCGCCGAAGTTGATGTCACCGCCGGCGTACTTCCCGGTGGAGGGGTCGAGCCAGTACCGCTGGTAGCTGCTGTCGACCTGGAACTTCTGGCCGCCGGAGCTCTGCACGGTGTTCTCCTCGTTGATGTAGTTGAGGAACTGGCGCTGCTGGACGTCACCGGACTCCATGCGGTCGTAGAAGCCGGCGACGCTGGCATCGTTGGCGGCCCAGATCGACTGCATGCGCTGCTGGTGGGCGTTGGCGCTGTCTTGGATCCACTGCATCCGGGCGTTGTGGCCGGCGGTCATCTCCTCGGTGCGCCGCTGGATCATCGCCATGGTCTCCTGGTGGCGCTGGTTCTGCTTGGCGGTGAAGTCCTGGCGCGTCTGCTTGCTCTTGGTGATGGTCGAGAGCATCGGGAGGTAGTCGTCGACCTCGGCGTTGCTGGCGAGGCCGACCACGTCGGCGCTCCAGAACTGGCCCGAGTTGATGGTGGTACCGATCACGATGGCGCTGGTGGGCGTGCCGTTCCCGTCGACGAACCGGAAGCGCACGTCGGCTGCGTCGATGTTCTGGGCCTGGAGGCCCGCCGCGGCGAACTGCGAGGCCAGGCTCTGCTCGGTCGTGGCGTTCTGCTCGATGCTCGTGATCTCGAAGCCCTCGAGGTCGCCGAACTTGTCGCGCACGTAGGTCTCGAAGTAGCTGGGCGCGGCGTCGTAGTAGGCGAGGTCCATGCTCTCGAGCCAGTCCGCGAAGTTGGAGGTGATCTCATCTGCCGTGTCGGGGTTCCAGTAGCTCGGGATCTTGGGATCGCCGACGAAGAGCACGGTGCCGCCGTCGGGGCTGACCGAGCTCACCACCTCGTGGTGCACGGTGCCGTCGACCGTGGAGTACAGGAGGTTGTCCCAGCCGACGGGGACGTCCACGTCGAACGCGCCGTTCACCGGATCGGTGACCCGGGTGAAGTCGGTGGTGGGCGGGGTGGGCTCGTCGATCGGGTCGCCCCGCCCCTCCTCCGTCGTGGTGGTCGTGGCCGGCTCGTCCTTCGCCGTGGTGGTCGGCTTCGCCTCGGTGGTGGTCGTGGCCGCCTCGGGCGCGGCGTCATCGCTGCCCCCCACGCCGCACCCGGCCATCAAGCTCGTCACCGCGATCGCGACGGCGAACAGCCGGCCCTCCCGCTGCTTTCGCATCGAAGGATGCTACGTCGGGTCGATGCTCCCGTGCTGGTGAACCCGCCAGACGCTCGCAGGAGGTGAGCGGTGGCCGAGGCCGATGCTCAGACGGCGCGGCGGGCGCGGGAGGCGGCGCCCAGGACGGCCTTGAGCGAGGCGGTGATGATGTTGGGGTCGGTGCCGATGCCCCAGCGGGTGGTGCCGGCTGCATCCTTGGTCTCGACGTAGGCGACGGCCGTCGCGTCGGCTCCCGCGCCCATCGAGTGCTCGTGGTAGTCGACCACGTCGATCTCCACGCCGACCGTGCCGATGGCGGTGACGAACGCGGCGATCGGGCCGTTGCCCTCGCCGGTCACCGAGGTGGGCTCGCCGTCGACCAGCAGGTGGGCGGTGATGGCGGTGACGCCATCGGCGTCGGTCGTGAGCTCCGTGGAGCGCAGCACGTAGGCGGCGTCGTCGGCGAGGTAGGTGGCGGAGAAGGCGTCCCACATGGCGCCGGGCGTGATCTCGGTGCCGGTGTCCTCGGCGATGTTCTGGATCGTGCGGGAGAACTCGATCTGGAGGCGGCGGGGGAGCGTGAAGCCGTGCTCGGTCTCCATGATGTAGGCGACGCCGCCCTTGCCGGACTGGCTGTTGACCCGGATGACGGCCTCGTAGGTGCGGCCCACGTGGGCAGGGTCGATGGGCAGGTAGGGCACGCCCCACTCCGCGTAGTCCTTGGTGGGATCGGCGGCACCCGCGGCTTCGGCATCCGCGTAGAGGGCGGCGAAG
>CAZCVS010000334.1:0-3938 GCA_964501845.1 uncultured Iamiaceae bacterium | reverse complement strand
GGTCTCCTTGGGCACACCGGGCGGCGCGATCTGCGTGTAGTTGACGAAGTAGAGCACCCGCTCGTCGAAGTCCGACGCCGGGTGGGCGGCCACCGCGCACAGCGGCTCGAAGACGCCCGGCGCGGCTTGGAGCCACTCGGCGTTTCCGCCCACCGGGGTGAGGAACCGCAGGGTCTCGGGGTCGACCTCGATCGGTCGGCCGGCGTCGTAGCCGACGAACATCCGGCCCTCGATGGCCGCCACGTTGGTGTTGGCCAGGTTGGTCACGCCGAACGGCGACAGCTCCATGAACGCGACCCGCTTGAAGAGGAACCCGAGCCGGCGCTTGAGGCGCTGCACCGGCGTGTCGATGATCCGGTGCTGCACCGTGATCCGGCCGCGGCGGTCGGGCACCAGGCGGATCTTCTCCAGCAGCCCGGCCTCGGCGAACCAGTGGCCCTCGGGCGCCCGCTTGTCGGGTCCGACCACGAACACCGATCCTTCGACGTCCGCCGGCCAGTGGCCCTCGACCACCTCGAGGGCGTGGTCGCGCTCGCCCTGGCCCCGGAACAGGTTCTTGGTGAGCGTTGCCATCGTCGTCCCCCAGGTCTCCGGTGCGGCCCCTCGCACTGCGCTAAACAGTGTTCACCCCGTACCATCTCGGCGCAAGGCCAGGTCAGGGGACCCGGAACACCGCCCCGCCTGCGGGGCGCACACTCGACACGGAGCTTGGGGGCAACGTGAACCGATCTGCGATCTGGGCTGCGACGCTGGCGGCCTCGGCGGTGCTCGCTGCCTCGGCCCTCACCGGCTGCAGCGAGCCCGAGCCCGAGGCCAAGACCGGCATGGGCAAGGGGACCACCGAGGCCGCCGAGGCATGCGAAGGGGCGGCGCTGCTCGAGTGCGCCGAGGCATCGACCATCGGCGAGTACGTGCCCGCCGAGCCCACCAAGGCCACCGGGGAGCCCATCAAGCTCGGCATGATCAACCAGGAGAACACCGCCGCCGGCTCCTACCCCGAGCTGAGCCAGGCGGTGGCCGCCGCCACCGAGTTCATCAACACCGAGCTGGGCGGCGTGGACGGGCGTCCGATCGAGGTCGACGTCTGCAACACCGAGTTCTCCGCCGAGGGCTCCACCTCCTGCGGCCAGAAGCACGTGGAGGCGAAGGTCCCGGCGGTGCTCGGCGGCATCGACGTGTTCGGCAACGGCATCGAGACCCTGGCCGACAACCAGATCCCCTACATCGGGGGCATCCCGATCAGCTTCCAGTCGGTGCAGTCTCCCAACTCGTTCCAGTGGAGCGGCGGGACCTGGGGCGCGGCCGTGGCCTTCTCCTGGTACGCGGCCACCGAGCTCGACGCCAAGAAGGTGTCGATCGTCTACGGCGAGTTCGGCTCCATCACCCACAGCGCCGAGGTCGCCCAGCAGGTGCTCGAGAGCCGCGACGTGGAGGCCCAGCTGGTGCCCTACCCGATCATGGCCACCGACATCAGCTCCGCGCTGAACGCCGCTGCGGCCACGAAGCCCGACGCCCTGCTCGTGCTCGCCGCCGACTCAGGGTGCAAGGCCGGGTTCGACGGCGTGTCCTCGCTCGGCATCGATGCCGACGTGTTCTACGTCGGGGCCTGCGCCGCGCCGTCCATCACCAACGAGGCCGGCACCGACAAGACCGACGGGGCCATCTTCAACGTTGAGGGCCCCGTGGGCCAGGAGCCGCCCAACCCCGACTTCGTCCTCTACAGCGCCATCATCGAGAAGTACGGCGACGGCCTCGATCCCGTCGGCGCCGGCACGGTGACGTTCCGGTCGCTCATGAACCTCTACGTGATCCTCAACCAGCTCGACGGGGACATCACGCCCGAGGCCATCACGGCGGCGCTCAAGGCCCAGGTCGACGCGCCGAGCTTCAGCGGCCACCCCTACACCTGCGACGGCGAGCAGTTCCCCGAGCTGCCCGCCATGTGCTCCCCCCAGCAGATCCTCGCCCAGATGGAGGACGGCACGCTGTCGCAGCTGGGCGATTGGATCGACGTCGGCCAGATCGTCGCGGACTCCTGAGCACCTACCTCGGCTACCTCTTCGCCGGGCTGGGCGGCGGCGCGGTCGTCGCCTCCCTCGCGCTCGGCCTGGTCCTCACCCACCGCTCATCGGGGGTCGTGAACTTCGCCCACGCCGCGATGGGCATGTACGTGGCGTTCGCGTTCTTCGAGTTCCGCGAGACGGGCGACTGGGTCATCCCCATCATCGGGCTGCCCGACCGCGTCCACCTCCTGGCCCGGCCGACCCTCGCCGCCGCCGTCTTGTTCGCCGCCATCCTCGCCATCGTCCTCGGCCTGGCCGTCTACCTGCTGGTGTTCCGTCCGCTGCGGCAGGCACCGGCGCTCGCCCGGGTGGTCGCCTCGCTCGGTCTGCTGCTCTACCTCCAGGAGATCGTGCGCCTGCGCTTCCCCGTCGCCGGTGCCTCGGTGGTGCGCCGTCGGCCGGTCCTCCCGGACGAGCCGGTCGCGCTGTTCGGGACCACCGTCACCCAGAACCGCTTGCTCCTCGCTGGGCTGGTCATCGTGGTGGCTGCGCTGCTCGGCGCCGTCTTCCGCTTCACCCGGTTCGGGCTGGCGACGCGGGCCGCGGCCGGCAACGAGAAGGGGGCGCTGCTGCTCGGCATCTCGCCCGACCGGCTGGCGTCGGTGTGCTGGGCAGTGGCCTCCGTCCTGGCTGGCTTCGCGGTCATCCTCATCGAGCCCATCGCCGGGCTCAGCGCCACCACCACCACGCTGCTCGTCATCCCAGCCTTGGCCGCGGCCCTGCTGGGCGGGCTCCAGTCCTTCGGCGTCACAACGGCTGCCGGCCTCGCCATCGGCATGGTCCAGTCGCTGATCCTGGGCTGGTCGGTGCGGCCCGACACCCGGTGGATCCCCGACTGGCTCCCCACCACCAGCCTCCAGCAGCTCGTCCCCGTCCTCGTCATCATCGGCGTGCTCGTGTGGCGGGGAGACGCCCTCCCCGACCGCGCCGCCGTCGCCGGCCGCCGCCTCCCGCCCTCACCCGAGCCGCGCCACGTCACGGCGTGGACCGTCGCACTCCTCGGGGCGGCCAGCGTGGTCCTGCTCACGTCCGGTTCCGGGTACCGGCACGCCCTCATCGTGTCGATGGTGTTCGCCCTGCTGACGCTCTCGGTCGTGGTGCTCACCGGGTTCAGCGGGCAGATCTCGCTCGCCCAGCTGGCGTTCGCCGGAGTGGCCGGCTTCGCGTCGATCCGCCTCACCGAGCACCACGTGCCGTTCCCCGTCGCCCTCGTCCTGGCCGCGCTCCTCGCCACGGCGGTCGGGGTCGTCGTCGGCTATCCCGCCACCCGCGTGCGCGGCATGAGGCTGGCCATTGCCACGCTCGCCATGGCCGTGGCCATCGAGGAGCTGGTCCTGGCCAGCCCGTCCTTCTCGCACGGCCACGCCGGGTCCCGTGCGCCCAGGCCCTACCTGTTCGGCATCGACGTGGGCATCGGCGCCACCGGCACCGGGAACTTCCGCGCCGTGTTCGGGTTCGTCTGCCTGGGCATCTTGACGCTGGCGACGCTCGGCGTCGTCAACCTGCGCCGGAACCGCACCGGCCTGCGTTGGCTCGCGGTGCGGGCCAACGAGCGCGCCGCCGCGGCCGCAGGCATCGACGTGACCGGGGCCAAGCTCGGAGCCTTCGCCGTGTCGTCGTTCCTCGCCGGGCTCTGCGGCGTGCTCATGGCGTTCTCGGTCACCACCCTCTCCCCCACGTCGTTCCTCGTGATCGGGTCGCTCGTGGCGGTGGCGCTCACCTACCTGGCCGGGGTGTCGAGCGTGGGCGGGGCGCTCGTCGCCGGCGCGCTGGCCCAGGCCGGGATCTTCACCGCGTTCACGAACGACCTCACCGGCGGTGACGCCAACACCTACGTGTTCGCCATCAGCGGCCTGGCGCTCATCGTCACCGCGA
>CAZCVS010000333.1:0-3949 GCA_964501845.1 uncultured Iamiaceae bacterium | reverse complement strand
GGGCCGTTGTTGGTGAACAGGGCGCTGGGGCACCGGGCGGTGCGGATCAGCTTGAGGACCCGGGCATCGGGTTCGAAGGCGGTGGCCCAGGCGGCGCGGGCCGCATCGGCCAGATCCTCCGTCGGGGTCAGGGCGAGGAGGCGCAGCAGTTCGGCCACGAACTCGTCGAGGGGGAAGCGGCCCCGCTCGCCAGCGTCGTCGAAGCCGGATTGGAAGACGAGCTGGTCGATGGTCTCCGCCGGAAGCCCCGACAGCTCGGACAGGGCGGTGAGCCGCCGGTCAGGCAGCCATCGGCATGTGACGCCGCCGAGGTCCATCACGAGGACGTCAGGGGAAGTGGTCATGGGGGAGTGTCCTTGGTGTCCGCCGGGTGGAGCTCTCGCTGCATGAGTACCAGATCGAGGGACCGCCTGTGCGTACGCTCGACACTGGGGATGCGCGCCACCGTGCGGAACCCGATCTCGCCGTCGACGAGGTCGCGGACGATCACCCGTGCACCTCGGCCACCAGGGCGGCGAGGTCGTCGTCGGCGATCCCGCCCGGCGTGCTCAGCGCGACCCGGTCGGCGAAGCCCCCGTAGCGCTGGGCCAGGCGGGCTCCCACCTCGGACGGGTCACCCCGGAGGACCACCGCGTCGAGCAGGTCGTCGTCGACGAGTGCGGCCATCTCCTCCCAGCGGCCCTCGCGGGACAACCGGCGCAGCTCGGGGTGCAGCTCCGCCCGGCCTTCGGTCTCCAGCACGGCGGCGTAGGCGGGGGTGGAGCCGTAGAACCCGATCATCCAGCGGGCGGCGAGGTCGAGGTCAGCCTGCTTCGCCGGGTCCGACGTGCAGGCCACGATGGCCTGGCCGACGAGGGTCAGGTCGTCGGGGGTGCGACCGGCATCCACGAGACCTGCCGCGATGCGCGGGCGGGTGACATCGGCGAGGTGGCGATCCGACGTGAACGGGTGGATCAACAAGCCGTCGGCCTCGGCGGTGGCGAGGGCCACCATCTTGGGCCCGAGCGCCCCGAGCCAGATGGGCGGTGGCCCACCGGGCAGCGGCCCGGGATCGAACGCCGGGGTCATCAGGGTGTGGCGGGTGTGCTCGCCCTGGAACGACAGCGGGGCGCCGTCCTGCCAGCAGGCACCGATGGCCCGGATGGCGGCCACCCACTCGGCCATGCGAGCCACCGGGCTGGACCAGGTGGCGCCGTAGCGCCGCTCGACGTGGGCCTGGATCTGGGTGCCGAGCCCGAGGGAGAACCGACCGCCGGTCTGCGCGGCCAGGTCCCAGGCGAGGTGGGCCAGGTGCATCGGCGACCGGGGAAAGGCGATGGCGACGTTGGTGTAGAGGTCGCAGCCGGTCGACGCTGCGAGGGCGAGGGGCAAGAAGACATCGTGGGGGCCCTCGAACGTGAACAGCCCGTCCACCCCCGTGGCCGCCAGCTCGTCAGCTCGCCGGGCCACGTCGGGGGGCGGGGCCATGAGCAGGGCGTCGACCTTCACCCAGGCGACTCTACGGTCTCCGGCTGGGTTCCCTCAGGGGTCGACGGAGAGCCAGTCGAGGGCGACGGCGGCGGTCCACGACTGCGATGAGGAGCCGAGCGGGTCGCCGCTGAACGGCTCGACGTACTCCGTGCACCCGGTGTCGCGCAGCTGCTCGATGGCGGTGGTGCGCAGGTGGTTCGCCGTCCGGTGGTGGCCGGCTCGACGCAGGCCCCACCACAGCAGCCACGTGATCGGCGGCCACTGCGGGCCGCGCCAGTACCCCTTCTTGTCGAACCGGGGATCGGTGGTGGCGGTGGAGAGGGGGAGCGGCCAGGCCAAACCGTCGGCGCCGGCGTAGGTCGGTCCCAGCAGCCGGTCGATGAGGGCCGCGGTTCGGTCGAGGCTGCAGCCCGAGATCAGCGGGGCGAAGCCGCCGATCGTGTCGGAGCGGATCGCCCGCCCGGTGATGCGGTCCTGGTCGAGGCAGGCGTGCAACTCGTGGTCCCAGGCGCCATCCAGCGCGTGCCGGGTCCGGTCGGCGTTGCCCCGGTGGCCGTCGGCCGCCTCCGGACGCCCGGCGATGGCCGCGAGCTCGGCGAGGGCATCGTCGGCGGCGGCGAGGATGGCGCTGAAGAACACATCGGCGACCCGGAAGGGGTGGCTCGCCATCGCCTTCTCCTGGTCGTAGTCCACCGCGACCAGCCGGTCGACGAGGAAGCGGTACCGCTCGTACTCCCCGTTGGTGGGCCGTTCGCTCGGGTCCGTCACGTAGGTGAGATCCGGTCGGAGGAGCTCGTCGATCTCCTCGGGCTCCACCGCCGACAGCGGCCGGTCCCAGCGGGGCGAGTTGTCGAGCCCGCTCTCCCACGGGTGCAGGATCGTCACCAGCCCGGTCTCGTCCGGGTCCCGGGCCGTGCGCAGCCACCGGTGCCAGCGCTCCAAGCGGGGGTAGAGGTCGACGATGGCGTCGTCGACCTCGTGGAGGGTGGCGGCGTCCCGGGTGGCGGCCGCCTCGCGAACCCGGGCGAGGGCGATGGCGTGGATCGGCGGCTGGCAGATGCCGCTCGTGGCCGTGCCGGGGGGCGCGTGCAGGATCGTGCCCCAGGTGTTCGGGCCCGGTTCGTAGGCGCCCCGGGCCACGTTCAGGTCGAACACGATCTGGGGGATCATCCCGGTCGACCACTGGCCTCGCAGCAGCGACCACAGCTCGTTGATGGCCCGCATCGGGTCGAGCTGGGCCCAGCCCATCGCCACGAACCCGGCATCCCAGCTCCACTGGTGCGGGTAGAGCCGGGGAGAGGGCCGCGTCCACGTGCCCCGGTCGTTTCCGTACAGCACCTCGATGGCGCGCTTGGCGAGCTGGTCCACGTCCGGAGGGTACGCGCGGCGCGCGGGCCGAACGGCGACGTTTCGGCCCGGTTCACGCTGGCTTCACATGCACGTCACAGGGGGTGACTTCGGTCGTTCCGGGTCGGTCTGCGAGGATGCAGAGCGACATGACCGACCACCTCCCCGGCCAAGGTCGGCTCTCTCGACGTGATCTCCTGCGGTGGGCGGGGGTCGCCGGAGCGGCCACCGTCGTCCCGATCGGCCTCGGTGCCTGCCAGCCCACGCCGGCGCCTGCCCCGGTGCCGATGCCGCTGAAGCCTGACCCGTCCGTGCGGGGCCTCGGCTTCGTCGGCGGCACCGACACCGTGCTGGGGCAGGGCGGGTGGTGCTGGTTCCAGGCGCCCCGCACGTCGATGGGGCCGAAGGGGATCCTCTGGCTCGGATCCACCATCGGGCACACCTTCACCGAAGCCGACGGGTCGATCCAGGCGACCGCGTTCAACACCCGGAACCGCTCCATCGCCCGCCGCCTCACCGTGGCCAAGGCCCAACAGGACGACCACACCTCCCCCTCCGTCCTGGCGCTGGCTGACAAGGTCCAGATCTCCTGGGCGCGGCACCAGAAGGTCGACTACCTCGATGTGGGCGACACCGGCGTCACCGGGTCGTTCGTCACCCGGCGCATCCACCGGCCGGGTGCCGTCAAGGCTCCGGGCCGGGGCATGGCGTACACGTCGGCCCACGTGGTCAACGGCCAGCGCTGGCTGCTGTACCGGGGCGAGCAGTTCAGCTGGAACCTGCTGACCTCGCCCGACGGCGTCGCCTGGACCGCCCGGGGCCTGGTGGTCGCGCCCGGCACAGCCGGCGATCGGCCCTACCTCCATGCGGCCAGCGACGGCAAGCGGCTCCACATCGTCGTGACCGACGGCAACCCCACGGAGTACCGGGGGACCAGCGCCTACGCCGGAACGGTGGAGGCCGATCTGACGATCCGGCGCTACACGGGGACACTGGTCGGAAAGGTGGGCAGCGGTGCCCCGGCACCCAAGAAGCTGAACCGGTTGGCCCTCGGCGTGGTGGGCTCCGAGGAGGCCACCGACACCGACATCTGGCTGTGCGATCTGGCCGTGGTCGACAACCGTCCCACCGG
>CAZCVS010000332.1:2630-3968 GCA_964501845.1 uncultured Iamiaceae bacterium | reverse complement strand
CGTCCTGCACGTGTTCGGTGGCCGCCGCCACTCGCTCGAGGCCGAGTGCCCCGACGACCTGGCGGAGCAGATCCTCATCGGGGCTGCCGGCTGACCCCGTTCGGCGGCGAGGGCGCCTGCTAGCAACAGGGGATGGCCACCCCTCCGCTCCCGCTGCGCTTCGTGATGTCGGGGACCCGCGTCGAGGACCTGCCCCCTACCCGGGGCGAGGTGGCCATCGTGGGCCGCTCCAACGTGGGCAAGTCGTCGCTCATCAACTCGATCGCCAACCGCAAGGGCCTGGCCAAGGTGTCCAAGACACCGGGCCGCACCCAGCTGCTCAACCTGTTCGAGCTGCCCGACGGCACGTCGGTGCTCGACCTCCCCGGCTACGGCTTCGCCAACGCCCCTGCGTCGGTACGGGCGACGTGGCCGGAGATGATCGAGGGCTACCTCCTCGGACGGGAGAACCTGCACGCCGTCATCGCTCTCATCGACGCCGAGGTCGGGCCCACCAAGAACGACGTCCAGACCCTCGCCTGGCTGCGCTCCCACGGGCTGCCCGTGAAGGTCATCGCCACCAAGCACGACAAGGTCAAGCCGTCCAAGCGCGATCAGCGCCGCAAGCAGCTGGCCGAGGGCTGCCTGCTCACCCCCAAAGACGTGCTCTGGGTCAGTTCGGCCAAGGGCGTCAACATCGACGAGCTGCGTTCCCGCATCCAGGGCTGGCTGGCCCCCATCGAGGACTGGACCCCCGCCCCGCCCACCCGCAAGGAGCGAGCCGAGGCCCGGGCCGCCGAAGCCGCCGGGACGTCACCCGAGGCCGATGCTGCGTCCGACGAGCCCTACGACGACGAACACGAGTGGGACTAGCAACGGCTGCAACCCGTCGCTGCTCATGGCCGTAGCCTCTCACCCCATGCCCGCGTTCGATGTCGACGGTCCGGTCGGGAAGCTCACCCGCAAGATGGCCACCAGCTCGTGGTTCCGCAAGGTCGGGCCCAAGGTCGTCCCACCGCTGGACCGCACCCTCCACAAGCTCACCGGCGGGCGGGTGATCGTGAGCCGGATGATGGTCCCGTCGATGGTGCTCACCACCACCGGCGTGAAGTCCGGTCTGCCCCGGGAGTCGCCGCTGGCCTGCGTGCCCGACGGCGAGGGCGGCTGGTGGGTCGTCGGCTCCAACTTCGGCCAGGAGAAGCACCCGGCATGGACCGGCAACCTCATCGCCGACCCCAACGCCAGTGTCTCGTTCGAGCACCACGAGACCCCGGTCCTCTCCCGCCTCCTGACGGAAGAGGAGAAGGCCGAGACGTGGCCCAAGCTCATCGCCGTCTGGCCCGCCTACGACGACTACGT
>CAZCVS010000332.1:0-2530 GCA_964501845.1 uncultured Iamiaceae bacterium | reverse complement strand
GGGTGCCAGGCGGTGGCGCCGAAGCTGAGGTAGCGCAGGCGGCGCTCGGTCTCCCGCACGACCTCGGGCTCGCGCTCGGGTGACTCTTCGAGGACGTCGATCAGGCGCTTGGCGGTGTCGACCATCAGGCCCACGATGAGGTCGGCGAGCATCACGAGATCGGGCGTGGGCCAGGTGTTGGTGACCGGGAGGCGAGCGAGGTCCGTCGACAGCTCGGTGGCGAACAGCTTGATCTCGCGGCGGATGGCGAGCTTCACCGAGGTCACCGGGGAGAACTGCTCGCGGGCGATGAAGCGGTAGTGGTCCTGGTGGGTGCGGACGTGGGCGACCAACACGGTCACCGAGTTGTTGATGATGTCGTCGGTGTCGGCGGCCCCGGCGCGGGCCTCGTTCATCAGCTCGCGCAGGGTGACGAAGGCCTCCTCGACGAGGACGAGGCCGAGGTCGTCGATGCGCTGGAAGTGGCGGTAGAACGCGGCCGGCGCCACCCCGGCGGCCCGGGTGACCTCGCGGATGCCGAGGTTGTCGAGGCTCCGGTCCCGGAGGAGATCGAGCGCCCCGTCCAGCAGAGCGCGACGGGTCCGGCTCTTGTCGACCGAGCGGGGCTCGGCGTGCAGAGAACGGGGTGGCCGGGGCACGAGGCCAGCGTAGACGGATGGTGGCGACACAACTGTTCACGCAGCTGAAATCAGGATGTGACCCCTGACTCTTGCCCGAGCAACAGTTTCTCCTCATACTGTGAACAGTTGTTCACTCAAGTTGCGCTCATGACCCCGAGAGAGGAAGCGCCATGGCGAGGTTCGCTCCGCCCTCCATCGTCCGCAAGGCACTGGCGTCCGACCTGGTCGACCGGCTCACCGCTCCCCACGGCATCGACCGCTACCTCGAACTGGTCGATCCCACCTGGACCGTCCGCGAGGTGCGGGCCGAGGTGGTGGCCGTGCGCCGCCAGACGCCCGGCACGGTCACGGTCACCCTGCGCCCGAACCAGACGTGGACCGGCTTCCGTGCCGGTCAGCACGCCGTGGTCGGCGTCGACATCGACGGCGTCGTCCACGACCGCTGCTTCAGCCTCGCCGGTTCGCCCCACGGTGCCGACGGCACGCTGGAGCTGACCGTGAAGGCCAACCCGACCGGTCGGGTGAGCAAGCACCTCGTCGAGCACGCCGCGCCGGGCATGGTCCTGCGGCTGTCGGAGGCCCAGGGCGACTTCGTCCTGCCCTCCGCCGCCGAGCGCACCGCCACCGGCGACCACCTCGTGTTCATCAGTGGCGGCAGCGGCATCACACCGGTGCTGTCGATGCTCCGCTCGCTCGTCGACGAGCGCCACGTCGGTCCGGTCACGTTCGTCCACTACGGCTTCACCGCCGACGACGTCTGCTACCGCGCCGAGCTGGCCGAGTTGGTCGGCGCCCTCCCCGGGGCCCGCCTGCTGATCGGCCTGACCGATGCGCCGGGCCAGGGCGATCTCGACGGCTTCTTCGGTCCCGAGCACCTCGTCCAGATCACCGACCGGCCCGAGCGCACGCAGGTCTACCTGTGCGGCCCGGCCCCGCTGATGGCCTCGGTCGAGGCGGTCTTCGCCGACCTGGACCTCGCCGACCACGTCCACCTCGAGCGCTTCGGTCCACCGCCGATCGACCCCACCATCTCGGTGGGCGACGGCGCCGTGTCGTTCGCCCGCTCCGGCCTGGCCACCCCGTCCATCGGCACGGTCCTCGAGACCGCCGAGGCCGCCGGCCTCGCTCCGGCCTTCGGCTGCCGCCGCGGCATCTGCGGCACCTGCACCCGGACCAAGACGTCCGGCCAGGTCCGCAACGTCGTCAGCGGTGAGCTGTCGGCTCCCGACGCCGAGCCCATCCGCCTCTGCGTGTCCGTCGCCTGCGGCGAGGTCGTCGTCGAGCTCTGAGCTCGCCTTCCTGTCCGCTCCCGCCCCAACCCGTTCGCCCTTCACCCCAGGAGCACCCGATGCCCGTCCCCGCTTCCGCCGCCCACCTCAGCCCCGAGCAGATCGATGCCCTCGGCGCCGAGCTCGACGACCTCCGCCAGCGCACCGTCGCCGACCTCGGCGAGCGCGACCGGGACTACCTCCAGCAGGTGGTCCGGGCGCAGCGCGGCCTGGAGTTCGCCGGCCGCGCCCTCCTGTTCGCCGGGTTCCTCCCGCCCGCCTGGGTCGGCGGCACCACGGCCCTCGCCTTGTCGAAGATCCTCGACAACATGGAGATCGGCCACAACGTGATGCACGGCCAGTACGACTTCCTTCAGGACTCGGCATTCCAGGGCACCACGTTCGAGTGGGACAACGCTTGCCCTGGCAGCCAGTGGCGGCACTCGCACAACTACCGGCACCACACGTACACGAACATCGTCGGCGAAGACCGCGACATCGGCTACGCCGTCATCCGCATCGACGACGGCAAGCCCTGGAAGCCGAAGGACCTCGGCAACCCGGTCTACGCCCTGCTGCTCGCCACCTTCTTCCAGTACGGCGTGATGCTCCACGACCTCGAGGTCGAGCGCATCGCCAAGG
>CAZCVS010000331.1:0-3988 GCA_964501845.1 uncultured Iamiaceae bacterium | reverse complement strand
GGGATGGTCTTCACCAAGATGATGACGTCGCCCCGCTCGACCTCCTCGGTGACCGGCTTGCCGACGCCGAACGCGTCGCGCATCGGCTCGTCGTCGAGCCCGAGCTCCCCCAGCCGCATCCCCTCGAGGCTGGCGTGCACGCCCATGCGGTGCAGGGCCGAGACGGCGTTGGGCGAGGCGTACTCCACGGCCGCCGCCCGGTCGAGCACGACCACCCCGTCGCCGACGCGCGGCGACTCCTTGGAGTCGCTGTCGTCGGCCGGGAACGGGAACTGCCCGGCCGCGATCATCCGGGCGAAGCGGTTGAAGATGTCGACGTAGGTCCGCTCGAGCTCACCCGGGGACCGGCCGACCGACGGGGTCGACTCCCGTGACAGCACGGCGATGGTCTTGCCGTTCAGCCGCACGGGGATGCACAGCACCCGCACCCGCTCGCGGATGACCGCGATGGTGATCTCGCCCTCGATGATCTCGCCGAGGCGCATGGCTCGCGCCACCAGCGGACGCTCGCTCTCGTCGAGCTGCTCGCCGATCAGGTCGTGGCGGTAGAGGGTCTGGGTGGTGGACGGCCGCACGTGGCCCACGACCACGAACTCGGTGTCGTCGGGGTCGGCCCCGGGCTCGTCGACGCTGAGGGGGACGAACAGCAGCAGGTCCGAGAAGCAGAAGTCGGCGAGCATGTTCCACGACGCGACCAGGCGCTGGAGGTGCACCAGCTCCGACAGCGAGAGCCGCGAGCGGGTGCGAACGATCTCGGCCAGCGATGCCACAGGGCGAGGTTAGGGTGCCCGGCCATGGTCGCCATGGGTCCAGACGAGCTGAACGACTTCCTCGACGCCGCGTTCCCCGCAGCTCGGGTCCCGATGCGCACCACCCGGGCCGACGAGGACGGCATCGAGATGACCTGGCCCTACGACGAGAACCAGCTCCGCCCCGGCGGGACCCTCTCGGGGCCCACGCTGATGACCCTGGCGGACACGGTCGCCTACATGGCGGTGGTGTCTCGTATCGGCCCGCAGTTCCTCACGGTCACGAGCCACCTCGACATCGACTTCCTCCGCAAGCCGCCGCCCGCGGACCTCCGTGCCACCGGCGAGGTCCTCAAGCTGGGCCGCCGCCAGGCCGTGGTCAGCATCCGCATCTACTCGACAGCCGACGACGAGCTCGTGGCCAGCAGCAGCTGCACCTACGCCATCCCGAGCGGTCCCCCGCCCGACCCGAGCACGGTGGCCGAGCCGTGACCTGGTGGAAGAAGGAGTACGACCACCGGCCGCTCGACCCAGGAGAGGACCCCGCGGCGGAGGACCTCGGCCGCATCGAGCTCGCCAACTCGTCGGGCTTCCAGAACGTGGTGAGCGTCTTCGGCTTCACCGCCCTGATCATCGTCCCAGTCGCCTGGCTCCTCACCAAGCTCAAGCAGCGCCGGTCCGCCAAGCGAGCCTGACCCCCCGACCGCCCCGCAACCACGAGCGCGAGGAATGGGTACCGAGCGAAGCGACCCCTACCGCCAGATCTGGTCGCCCAGCTGCAAGAGGCCGCCCAGGTCGTGGATGTCGGCGTCGAAGTAGGGCACGGCGGCCACGACGTCGGGGGTGCGGGCGAGGCCGGCGCGCTGCTCGGCCTCGCGCTTGGCCACCACCTGGTAGTTGAGGAAGCTCTCGCCGATCGTGGCCAGCACCCGGGCCGTGTCGGCCTCGTCCCCGACATCGGGCAGCTTCGCCGCCAGCGCCTCGGCATCCGAGCACAGGCGCTTGGCCACGCCGGTGGTGGCCGTGCGCCGCAGGTACGACGGCAGCACCTTGTTGAGCACGAGCGCCCCGAGGTGGAGCTTGCGCTCGTCGAGGGCGCCGATGAAGAACTCGGCCTCGTGGAGCGGCGCGGCTTCGAGCGTCGAGACGACCACGAACGTGGTGCGCTTGTCGGCGAGGATCCGGGTGACGGCTTCGGCCCGCTCGACGAACCCCGGCGCCATGGCCTGGAAGAGGCTGAAGAACTCGGCGATGTCCTCGAGGAACTGCGAGCCGATGATGCGGTCGGCCACCGTGTAGAAGGGCTTGGAGGCGAAGTTCATCACCCGGCTCTTGGACGGCGCCGTGAGCCAGCGCAGGAGCTTGGACGAGAAGAAGTCAGCCATGCGATCCGGCGCCTCGAGGAAGTCGATGGCGTTGCGAGTGGGCGGCGTGTCCACGACGATCAGGTCGTAGGTGCCGGAGGAGTGGATCTCGTAGAGCCGCTCCATGGCGATGTAGTCGTGGCTCTGGACGAAGCGCCCGGAGATGTTCTGGTAGATCGAGTTGGCGAGGATGGCCTCGCGGGTCTTGGCATCGGGCGCGTAGCGGGCGACGAGGTCGTCCCAGGACTGCTTGGTGTCGAGCATGGCGGCCCAGAGCTCGCCGCGAGGCTCGATGCCGGCTGCGGCGAAGGCGCTGTCGGGCACGCGGGTCTCGACGTTCCCGAAGCGCTCCAGGCCCAAGGCGTTGGCCAGGCGCTTGGCCGGGTCGACGGTGAGCACGAGCACCTTGCCGCCGAGGTGGGTCGCGGCCATGGCGGCGGCCGCCGCGGCCGTGGTGGTCTTGCCAACGCCGCCCGAGCCGCAGGAGATGACGATCTCCTTGGTGGCGAGCAGCTGCTCGAGCGTGCGGGCCTTCTCGTTCGCCGCGGGAGCCGCCGCCCTGCGGGTGTTGGCGGCCATCAGAGCTCCTCCGCCAGCAGCTCGGCGACCTTGCGGGTGGCCCGGGCTCCGTGGCTGCGGGTGAAGAGGTACGGCACGTAGATCAGCGCCAGGGTGGGGTCGAGCGCGCGGCGCAGCGTGGCGAGGTGCTCGGCCCGGGTGCGGCGCAAGGTGACGGCCAGCTCGGCGGCGTCGAAGACGGGGGTGACGTCACCGTCGACCGCCCCGGCGAGGACCTCGAGCCGTTCGGGGGTGCGCAGCGACTCGAACAGCGCCTCCTCGCGCTCGGTGAACAGCTCGGGCAGCACCCGGTTGACCACCACCGCCGCCAGGTCCACGTTGGTCTCGGTGTTGAGCCGGTCGGCCAGCTCGATCGTCTCGGCGACGGGCATCTCCTCCGGGGCCGAGACGATCACGACGCCGGTCTGCTCGGGGTCGGTGAGGATGTCGAGCATCCACTGGGTCTGGTTGCGGACCATGCCCACCTGGACCAGCTCGTTGATGCCCTGCGGGGCGGTGAGCTGGCCGATGATGTGGCCGCTCGCGACGGAGTCGACGACCACGAGGTCGTAGTGGCGCTCCTTGACCTCCCATGCCAGCTTGCCGATGGTGAGGATCTCCTTGACGCCCGGTGCCGCGTTGGCGATGAAGTCGAAGGTCCGGGCGAGGGGGCCGATCTTGGCCAGGAGCGGGATCTTGAGCTGGAGGCTCAGGTACTCCTTGAGCGACTCCTCGGTGTTCATCGACATGGCCCACAGGTTGGGCTGGAGCTCCCGCGCCGCGAACGCGGTCTCGCCCGCCTCGTAGAAGTCGGCGAGGTTGCCCTTGGCATCGACCTCGCAGACCAGCGTCCGCTTGCCCTGTTCGGCGGCGAGGAGGCCGAGGGACGCGGCGATCGTGGACTTGCCGACGCCGCCCTTGCCCGTGACGAACAACAGCTTGCGGTCGAGGAGCGCGGTCATCGGCCGAGCAGGTGGGTCGTCATGGTGGGGTTCCTACCCGGAGCCGGAGCTGCTGAGCCGCATCGTGACCACCGGCACGCGGCCATCGTCGCCAGAGGTGCCGCTCGCCGAGGCGCGATCAGGCGCCGAAGCCGATGTGGCGTCCGTCGTCGGGGCGGCCGATCTCGAAGTACGCGATCTTCTCGGCCGGGACGCCGACCTGGCGGCCCTTGCGATCGGTCAGCCAGAGCGTGGTGCCGTCTTTGATGGCGGCATCGATGTCCGCCTTGATGGCCTCTGCGTCGGCGCCATCGGGGAGCTCGACGTCGAGCTCCTTGGCGGTCTGGCTGACTCCGATGCGAACGTCCACGGCCTG
>CAZCVS010000330.1:0-3992 GCA_964501845.1 uncultured Iamiaceae bacterium | reverse complement strand
ACGGGCTTGTCGTTCTGGAGCGAGCGGAGGCCGGCGCCCCCGGTGGAGCCTTCGACCAGGAGCAGCGTGCCGTCACCCAGGTCGATCTCGTCGGGTTTGTGGCGGTGGCCGGCCAGCACGAGCGGGACGATGCCGCCGAGATCGTTGGCGACGACCGGGTCGTGGACGAGGGCGACGTCGATCTCCTCCTGGTCGCTTGCGTCCTGGACCTCGGAGGCGACGACCGGCGCTTCGTCCTCTGCTACCTGGCGCTGGTCGTCGCCGCTGCCGGCCTGGGATTTGTCGGGCGTGAAGCGGGGATCGCCCTTGCCCCAGAACGTGAGCCCGTCGACGGTGGTGGTGTCGTCGTCGAGGACGATGGCGTTGGGCTGGGCGGCCACGGCTCGGGCGGTGGCCGCCGAATCGTGGTTGCCCCGGATGAAGACGTACGGGACGTCGAGGGCGCCGATGTTCTCGACGAACCCGGTCTCCAACGTGGTGCCCCAGTCGTTGATGTCACCGGTGTCGACCACCACGTCGATGCCGAACTGGTCCACCACCTGGTCGATCAGCTCGAAGGCCTGCGGGTTGAGGTGGAGGTCGCTCACGTGGAGGACGCGGACCGTCGAGGCGTCGGGCTGGAACGACTGGATGTCGGAGGCGCCCTGGTAGAGGGTGGCGACGTTCTCGATCAGGCCGGCCAGCTGGGCCTGGTAGTCCTCGAAGCGGTCGATCACGTCTCGGGCGTCACCCACCGCCTGGGGCGCCCGAGCGAGCAGACCGGAGTAGCGGGGCTGAGCCAGCGAGTCAGGGTCCCAGGTGCGGGCCGCGATGCCCATGGCGCCGCCGGCGAGCAGCAGGCCGACGAGACCGCCGCTCACTGCGGCCTGCCAGCTCCGGCGGCGCACCAGGCTGGCCCCGATCCCGCCCAGGACGGCCGCCAGCACGGTGCGCTGCGCGAGGCGGACGACGCCGTCGCGGACGTCGGCGGCGAGGGCGTCCTCGTCGAGGGTGAAGCTCTCGGGGTCGGTGGCGATGGCGTCCGCCTCAGATTCCCTGAGTTGGTCGATCGTGAGCTCCAGGCCCAGCGGCCCCCGGTGCGAGGCGACCTCGATCTGGCCGAACGGCGCCACCCGCACCTCGGTCCCGCTGGGTCCGATCGGCCGGGTCGACATCGTCGTGTCGAACGGGCCGATCGACTGGTCGACGTGACCGAACAGTCCGACGGCGATGACGGCCCCGACCGCGGCCACGCCGATCGGCCAGAGGAACCGCCGAGCGAAGGTGCCGGTGGCTGCGGCGATCCGCCGCAGACGGGTGGGGGTGGGTGCGCCCGTCGGCTCGTCGGGCTGGTCAGGTTGGTCGTCCACGAGGTCGGCCTTCCAGCGATCGTCCGTCGGTCATGCACCCTCCGCGCCGTCCAGTCTGCCGCAGGCGCGCCCACAAGCCGACGGCCCACGCGGAGCAGGTCAGCACCCGGATCGGAGTTCCCCCGATCCGGCCGGGCCTGCTACCTTCATCCGTCCCGGGGCCATTAGCTCAGTTGGCTAGAGCGCCTGCATGACGCGCAGGAGGTCGGGGGTTCGATTCCCTCATGGCCCACCAAAGCCCCGGCCCCTGACCTGCAGTCTCGACTGCAGGTCAGCTGCGTTCTCGGGTAGATGGCGGAGTCCCTTACGAGGGGCCGGGGTTGGCGGGGATCGAGAGACCGCCGGTTGCGCCAGATGCCTTGACCACCTCTCGGCCGAAGGGCCAGAGGGCGAGGACACTGAGCTTGAAGGCCTGGATGCCGAAGGGGATCCCGATGATGGTGATGCAGAGGATCGCGCCGGCGATCAGGTGGGCGAGGAAGATCTCCCAGCCGAACAGCACGAGCCACACCACGTTGGCGCCGATCTCGAGGCAGCCGCCTTCGGACCTCGGCACCACGGTCCGACCGAACGGCCAGAGGCTGAGGGCGGCCAGCTTGAAGGCCTGGATGCCGAACGGGATGCCGATGATGGTGATGCAGAACAAGAGCCCCGCAAGGGCGTAGCCGAGCGCCAGCCAGATGCCGGCGAAGATGACCCAGAGGATGTTCCCGATGGTGCGCACGCGGTCACGCTACGCCGCTTTGCGGCGTCGATCTCTCCTCTGGATCGACGGCGGTGCCACAGAATCGGACATGGCACGAAAGATCCCCAGATGGGCGGCTTCGCTGTCAGACCCCCTCCGTATGGTTGTCGCATGCCGAAGGTCCTGTCCGCCGATGCTGCGCTTGCTCAAACTGAGACGTTGCTCGATGCCGTCCTGGGGGCCGAGCTGGCGCCCGATGATGTGGCTGCGGCGTTGGAGCTGGCGCGACGGGTGGAGGGGTTGCAGCGCCGGGTGCGGGCGCTGCAGCTCGGGGTGATCGACGCGATCGGCGAGCGTGACCTGCACCGCCCCGATGGGCACGCGTCGCCGCGGGTCATGGTGGAGCACGCATCCCACCTCTCCGAGCGCGAGGCCAAGCGCCGCGACCGGGCCCGCAGGGCACTGGCGGAGATGCCGGCGGTGCGAGCGGGGCTCGCTGCGGGGACGATCGGCTCCTGCCAGGTCGACCGGATCGCACTGGTGTACGTCAACCCACGGGTGCAGAAGCGCTTCGTGGCGCTCGATGCGCAGGTGGCCCTGTTGGCGGCGACGCTGCCGTACCCGGAGTTCGAGAAGCGCTTGAAGAACTGGGTGCGCCAGGTCGATGAGGACGGCGCGGCGGACCGGGTCCGGCGCTGCCACGAGAACCGCCGTGCCCGCATCGTGCAGGAGTACGACGGCGGGTGGGAGCTGCTGGGCGGGTTCGGTGGGCTGACGGGGGCGCAGATGCATGCGATCCACCAGAAGTTCGTGGAGGCCGAGTTCCAGGCGGACTGGGCCGAGGCCCGAGCGGTCCACGGCGATGCCACCACCGTTGCCCACCTCGCCCACACCTACGACCAGCGCGATGCCGACGCCATGACCCGGATCTTCGAGATCGCCGCCAACGCGTTCGCGGCCGCCCCCGGTGGCGCCCCGATCGACACCACCATCGTCATGGACCAGGAGACGTTCGAGCGCGAGCTGCGCCGTGCCGCGGGCGCCGATCTCGAACCCCGCGCCGATGTGGATCTGGGCCTGACGCCCGATGATGTTGACGACCTGCTCGACCAGCATGAGGACCCCTCCTGCGAGGCTGATGCTGAGCCCGGGGACACCGGGTCGCGGTTCCGGTGCGAGACCATCGAGGGGCACCCCATCGACCCGACCGAGGCGTTCGCCAACGCGCTCGTCGGGCGAGTCCGCCGGGCGGTCGTCGGCTGGAACGGGGTGGTGCTCGATCAGTCAGGGCTCCACCAGCTCTTCACCGGGCCGCTGCGAGAAGCCGTCCGGCTCTCGATGACGACCTGCTACTGGCCCGGCTGCAACACCCACCTGACCCGCTGCCAGATCGATCACCTCGACCCCAGACGCAACGGCGGCAGAACCAACCCCGGCAACGGGGCACCCGCCTGCGGACGACACAACCGGCTCAAGGAACACGGCTTCACCGTCCGCCGCGACGAACGTGGCCGCCTCCACGTCCACCGCCCCGACGGAACCGAGATCGAGTAGCAGCTGCGAGGCGGGCGCTTCGGCGCGCTCCGCGCGACCATGGCCCGATGAGCGACTTCGATGAGATCAAGGCCGAGGCCACCCGGTTGTCGCCGTGGGCACACATCGCCACGGTCGGCGCAGATGGCGAGCCCGACGTCGCACCGGTCCACCCGGCGTGGGAGGGCGACGAGCTGTGGGTCATGGTCGACTCGACCAGCGTCAAGGCTCGCAACGTCGCCCACCAGCCCAAGGTCGCCATGCACTGGCAGGTGACCGAGGCGGGCGACGGCGTGGAGATCTGGGGAACGGCGACGCTCCACGAGGACCTCGAGACCAAGCGCCGGCTCTGGACCGGCATGTTCGACTACGACCTGAACCTGTTCTCGCCCGGCGGCCCCGACCAGTCGCCGACGACGGCGTTC
>CAZCVS010000329.1:0-4000 GCA_964501845.1 uncultured Iamiaceae bacterium | reverse complement strand
CTGCTCACGAAGGTCCTCGAGTGGGGCCGTCTCATGTCGTACCTGGAGCAGTCCACCCGGTACATCGCCTACGACGCGCGCATCGGTGGCCGCTACCGCTTCTACCGGGATCCGGGGATCTTGGGCTCGCCGCTCGGCACCCGGTTCGTCGGTGAGATGGACCGCATGTTCGACACGTACGCCGAGCTGCTCCCGAAGCTCACCGACTTCTTCAAGGAGCAGTTCCCGAAGGACGACAGCGACTCGGACTTCGTCTACCGCCAAGCCGTGCGGGCCAAGGCGTTCGACGCCCTGCGCGGCATCTTGCCGGCGGCCTCGCTCTCCAACGTCGGGATCTACGGCACCGGGCAGGCGTATGAGGCCCTGCTGCTGCGGATGCGCTCGCACCCCCTGCCCGAGGCCCGCACGTACGCCGATCTCATGCTCGGCGAGCTGCGGAAGGTGATCCCCTCGTTCCTCAAGCGGGTGGACCTCCCGGAGCGGGGCGTGGCGTGGAGCGACTACCTCGGCCGCAACCGAGAGGCCATGGACGACATCGCCGAACGGTTCTTCCCCTCGGCTGCCACCGCCGCCGAAGCTGCGCCGAGGACCACCCTGGTGGACTTCGACCCCGACGCGGAGATCCACCTGGTCACGGCCATGCTCTACGCCCACACCCACGTCCCCGAGCTCCAGGTGGAGCAGCGGGTGCGGGCGATGTCGGCCGAGGAGCGCCTGAGCGTCGTCAAGGCCTACGTGGGGGAGCGGGCCAACCGCCGGCACCGTCCCGGGCGGGCGCTCGAGCGGATCGACTACCGCTTCGACGTGCTGGCCGACTACGGGGCCTTCCGCGACCTCCAGCGCCACCGCATGCTCACGCTCGAGTGGCAGCCGCTCAGCCCGCTCCACGGCTACACCCGGCCCGAGGCCGTCGATCTTGCCGGCGAGACGGGTGCGTTCGACCGGGCCATGGAGCGCTCGGCGTCGCTCTACGAGCTGCTGGCCACCCGCTTCCCGGCCGAGGCGTCCTACGCCGTGTGCCTCGCCTACAAGGTGCGGTTCACGATGCAGATGAACGCACGAGAGGCCATGCACCTGCTCGAGCTGCGCAGCGGGCCGCAGGGCCACCCGGCGTACCGGGAGGTGGCCCAGGACATGCACCGGCTCATCGCCGAGGAGGCCGGGCACCACGGCGTGGCCGAGATGATGCGCTACGTGGACCATTCCCCCGAGCCCAGCCTGGAGCGCCTGGACTCCGAGCGGCGAGCCGAGGCCCGGCGCGAAGGCCGGTGATCCGTCCAGGATGCGGCATCGCCGCGTCTCGCGCGTAGTATCCGGCCGCGGCATCCCGACGGGTGCCACCCACTCTCACAACATGAACCGGGCAGACGAAGGAAGACATGGCTGACGACGAGTTGATCGACGATGAGATCGACGTCGAAGAAGACGATGAGTTGATCGACGATGAGATCGACGAAGACCTCGAGGACGACCTGGACGGCGACGACGTGGCTCCCGAGGAGGAGCTCGTCGCCGTGGTCGTCGACGATGCCGCAGACGAGGAAGAAGAAGACGTCCCGCCCCCACCGGCCAAGGGCCGCGCCGGCGACGACGACGAGGATGACGACGACGACGTCGACCCCGACGACGTCGAGGAGGACCTCGACACCATCCTCAAGGACCGCATCGCCGCGGGTGCCGATGACGACGACGAGGACGAGGACGAGGCCCCGGTTGATGACCGGACCGAGGGCACCGACCGGATCGCGCCGCGGGCGGCAGAGGAGTTCTCCTGCAACGAGTGCTTCCTCCTGGTGCGCCGCAGCCAGTTCAGCGCCAAGCGCACGGACTGCCCCGGCGGTCTCGACGGCGAGGACTGTCCCGTGAAGAAGCAGCTCGGGCTCGCCTGAGACCCCGGCAGGCTGCGGCACGCCTCGGCGGGGCGGTCCGGTGATTTCGGCCGCGCCCGGCCGGTGGACCAACATGGGCCGGTGAGCGAGGACAAGAACCCCATCGAGCACGCCGTCGAACTGGCCGTGCTGGCCCCCATCGGGTTCGCCCTCGAGGCCAAGAAGCTGCTGCCCACCTTCGTCGAGCGGGGCCGTCAGCAGGTCAACATGGCCAAGGTGATCGGCCAGTTCGCCGTGGCCCACGGCCAGAACACGGCCACGAAGAAGCTGACCAGCGTCCAGGCCCAGGCCGAGTCGATCCTGGCCGAGTTCGGTCTGGCGGGGACCGAGCCCGACGCCGTGGTCGACGAGCCGCCCGCTCCGGCGGAGCCGGTCCAACCTGCGGCTCCCGCCGCCCCGCGGTCGAGCGACGCGGCGGCCACCTTGTCCATCGCCGACTACGACAGCCTGGCGGCGTCGCAGGTCATCCCCCGCCTGGCCGGGCTGTCCCCCGAGGAGCTGGCCGCGGTCGAGGCGTACGAGCTCAGCCACCGTGGCCGCAAGACGATCCTGGGCAAGATCACGCAGCTCGGCGCCGAGTAGCGCCCGTGGAGGCTGCACGCGCTGCCCTCCCGAGCGATGTCCCCGCGATCACCGACCTCGCCCGCACGGCGGTGGGGGAGCTGGGCCTGCTCCGCGGCGGTCCTGTCTGGCAGCTGCAAGATGCCCGGGTGGAGCCCATCGAGGACGGGGTCGCCGCCGATGTCGCCCTCGCCCGCCATCAGGGGCTGACCGTCGTGGGAACCATCGACGACGCGATCGTCGGGTACGGCGTGAGCCGTCTCGAGGTCCTGAGCGACGGGTCCGTCCTGGCCGAGGTCTCCGACCTCTACGTCGACCCGGAGGCCCGGGGCATCGGCCTGGGGGAGGCCATGATGGACCTCCTGGTGGCCCACGCTGTCGACGCCGGAGCGATCGGCATCGACGCGCTGGCCCTGCCGGGTGATCGGTCGACCAAGAACTTCTTCGAGACGTTCGGCCTCAAGGCCCGTGCCATCGTGGTGCACCGCTCCCTGGTGGCCACCGACCCGCCCCAGGTGCCGGGAGGTGACGATGGAGCGCCCTGAGCTGTGCGTGAGCGCGGTGGTGATCGATGACGAGCGGCTGCTGGTGGTGCGGCGCGGGCGCGGCCGGGCGCAGGGCGAATGGGCGGTCCCCGGAGGACGGGTCCACGCCGGCGAGCTGCTCGCCGAGGCGGTGGTGCGCGAGCTCCTGGAGGAGACCGGCATCGAGGGCGTCTGCGGCAACCTCATCGGGGTGCACGAACTGCTGGACGACGACGGCCCCCACCAGGTGGTCCTTGCGTACCAAGTCACCTTGATGGAGGCCGTCGAACCGGTCGCCGGCGATGATGCCGTGGAGGCCCGCTGGGTTCCGCTGAACGATGTCGCCGAGCTCCGGCTGGTGGCTGGGCTCGCCGAGTTCCTCCACGATCACCAGGTGATCGCCACCATCACCTGACGGCCGGGGAGGGGAGGGACTACTTGTTCTTCCACTCCGGCGCGCGCTTCTCGATGAAGGCGTTGAGACCCTCGCTGAAGTCCTCGGTGCCGAACATCTTCATGATGCCCTCGGCCGAGCGCTTCCAGCCGGTGTCGTCGTCGGCGTCGGTGGTCTCCAGCACGATCTGACGGCTCTCGACCACCGCCAGGGGCGCCGCCTCGCAGATCTGCTCGGCCAGCTCGGTGGCTCGCGCCAGCGCGCCGCCCTCCGGGCTGAGGTGGTTGACCAAGCCGTAGTGGTGGGCCTCGGCGGCGGAGAAGTCCAGGCGGCCGGTGAGGATCAGCTCCATGGCGATGTTGCGGGGGATCTTGCGGGGGAGGCGGAAGAGCCCGCCGCCGGCGGCGACCAGGTTGCGCTTGGTCTCCGGCACGCCGAAGACGGCGGTCTCCGACGCCACGACCAGGTCGCAGGCCAAGACGATCTCGGTGCCACCCGCGAGGGCGGGACCGTCCACCGCGGCGATGAGGGGCTTGGTGCGCTCCCGCTGCACGAGGCCCGCGAAGCCGCCCTTCGCCGTGGACATGCCACCCGGGTCGGTGGCCATCTGCTTCAGGTCGGCGCCGGCGCAG